>CAVEET010000001.1:0-4659 GCA_963614835.1 Bulleidia sp.
AAAGCGTGCTCGAGCAAACTAATGAACTCGGGTGCTAAGGCACCATGCCGCGCTTGTGCGGCAAAAGGGAGAAGCAACATGAAGAAGTCGACGTTTAACACCCTGCTTGTCGGTGGCGGTTTTCTGCTTGGTACGGCCGGCATCAAGCTGCTCACCAGCGCTCCGGTAAAGAACGCCTGCGTGCAGGGCATTGCGTGCGGCATGCGCGTCAAGAACGGCTACCAGGACATGGTCGAGCAGGCCAAGGCCGAGGTCGATGATATGGTTGCCGAGGCCGCCTACATCACCCAGAGCGAGGCCGCTGCGGACAAGGCAGCCGAGTAGCACTCCAGGCATAAACAATGAGATTCTCGATTATTAGCGAGATCCCCGGCAGGACCCGTCTTCAATTGGCGGGTCCTGTGCCAGAGAGCGATCTCGATGCACTTCTTAAGCTCAGCGGCGACATCGACGGCGTGCACAAGGTGTGTGTCTACGGCCGTATTGGCCAGATGGCGCTCGAATATGACGAGCAGCGTCGCACGGTCGTGCTCGATGCCCTGGGTGCACTCGATGCTCAAGCTATCGCCGATGCCAAGTCGGGTTACGTGATGCAACTCGAGCCGCGCAGACACAAGCTCGTCATGGATCTTGCCACACTTATCGGCGCCCACTACGCGCGCCGCTGGTTTTTGCCCACGCCCCTACGTGCTGTGTTTGTCGTGGCCGGTTACATGACCTTTTTGCGCGCCGCCCTCCGTGAGCTCGCGCAGCCGCGCCTGACCGTTCCCGTGCTCGACGCTTCGGCTATCGGCATTTCGTTCGTCAAACGCGATTTCGACACCGCGGGCCAGACGATGTTCCTGCTCAACGTGGGCGAGCTGCTCGAGGACTACACCCGCGCCATGAGCGAAAACGAGCTCATAAACTCGCTGCTCGACGTGCCCGATAAGGCGCAAAAAGTGGTCGGTGACACCGAGGTAAGCGTTGCCGCGACCGAGCTTGAGCCCGGCGATCTGGTCGCCGTGCGCACTGGCATGTCCATTTGCATCGACGGTGTTGTCGAGCAGGGGAGCGCTATGGTCAACCAGGCGACCCTGACCGGCGAGCCGCTGGCCGTCGAGCGCAGCGTGGGCGACGACGTGTTCGCCGGTACCGTCGTGGAAGACGGCGGCATCTTGGTGCGCGTGCGCGCCAATACGGCGCAAACCAAACTGCGCTCAATCGTCTCGCTCGTGCAGACGGCCGACTCGCTCAAGTCCGAGGGCCAGTCGCATATGGAGGACCTTGCCAACAAGATCGTCCCGTGGAACTTCTTGCTTGCAGGTCTTGTCGCTCTTACCACCCGCAGCCTCATCAAGACCTCAGCGGCGCTGATGGTCGACTACTCGTGCGCACTCAAGCTCACGGGTTCCGTCGCCGTCATGACTGCCATGAGCGATGCTGCCAAGATGGGCGTCATGGTCAAGGGCGCGAAGTACTTTGAGTCGTTTGCCAAGGCCGACACCATTGTGTTTGATAAGACCGGCACGCTTACCGAGGCGCAGCCGCGTCTTGCCTGCGTGCTCACCACCGATGGCTGGAGCGAGGACGAGGTTCTGCGCCTTTCTGCCTGTCTGGAGGAGCATTTCCCGCATCCGGTGGCGCGCGCTGTGGTCAACGCCGCCCGCGAGCGCGGGCTCGAGCACCGCGAGCGTCACGCTGCGGTCGAGTATATTGTGGCGCACGGCATCGCTTCGTCCATTGAAGGGCGTCGCGCCATCATCGGTTCCGCGCACTTTGTATTTGAGGACGAGGGCGCGCAGCTCGAGTCCGACATCAAGGAGCAGATCGAGTCCCAGATGCAGGGCCTGTCGCCGCTGTATCTGGCGGTCGACGGCATCGTTGTGGGCGTGCTCGGCATCGAGGATCCGCTCAAGCCCGGGGTCCGTGAGGCCATCGCCGACCTGCATGCGTTGGGCGTTAAGCACGTGGTCATGCTCACGGGCGACTCGGAACGCACGGCCGAGCGCATTGCGCGCGAAGCGGGTGTCGACGAGTTTAAGGCCGAACTGCTGCCCGAGGACAAGTACGCGTATGTAGAGCGCATTAAGAGCGAGGGGCGCCACGTTGCCATGGTGGGCGACGGCGTCAACGACTCGCCGGCGCTCGGTTTGGCCGACGTGGGGCTGGCCATGGGCGGCGGAAGCGACATTGCCAAGGAGGTCGCCGACATCATCCTGGCCGACACGGATCTCGCTGCGATCGTGCGCCTGCGCCGCATGAGTCAGGGCCTCATTGATCGTCTGACGAGTTCGTATGCCAAGGTCATGCTCACCAACTCGGCGCTGCTGGCATTGGGTATTACCGGCATGATCACTCCGCAGACGTCGTCACTGCTGCACAACGGCTCAACGATCGCCTACAGCCTGGGCAACGCGAAGGCGTACCTGCGTTAGCGTTTTCGATTGAGTATATGGCCTGCATTCGGGTGGCACCGCAGCCGCCAGGGTGCAGGCCTTCTTTTGTTTGACGAGATGTTAGCTCGGATATATGCTTGTGCTTGCACCGCTAGCAAATGCTGAAGGTGAGGTTGAGATGGCTACCGTTGGCAGCATGGCGCAGGTGAATGTTCGCGTGGATCGCCAGGTCAAGAACCGTGCCGAGGAGGCGCTGCGGCTTTCGGGCGGGTCACTGCCCGAGCTCATCAAAAAGGTGGTGGCCAAGGTTGCACAGGGTGGCGGGCAGTGCGAGGAAGTGCTTGCGGCCGTCGACGACCGGCAGCAGACCGTCGCGCCCGATACTCCGTTCGCCGCGTCGTGGGCAGCGGCGGATCAGCTTTACGCGGACCTGGGCATCGCTACGTCGTCCGTGTCCGACGATCGCGATTGGGACGCAATCTATTCCGAAGCCATGGACGAGCATTATCGCCAAAAGGGGATGATCCAGTGAGTGGGGCGCCTCTCAAGATCATGGTGGATGCCAACGTATGGGTTGATTCGTTTTGCGTCGACCATGCCGAGTCGCTTGCCGCGCGTGCGTTTATTGGGCGGGCGACGGAGACGGGGGCGTTACTGTTCTTCCCGGTGCATATCGCTAAGGACGTGCTGTACGTTGTCCAACACGAGCTGAAGCGAAGCGTTCTTGCCAGCGGGGGAGCGCTCGACGAGGCTTCTGCCCGCGCGATTGGCGATGCGGCGTTGGCGTTTGTGCGGAACATGACCGAAAACGCCACGGCCGTGGGTGCAGATGCGTCGGACCTTTGGCTTGCCGACAAATACTTAGCGCTCCATCGCGATTACGAGGACAACTTGGTGCTCGCTGCGTGCAAGCGCGCACAGGTCGATTACTTGGTGACTAACGATCGCAAGCTGCTCGAACATGCCGATCTTGCAGCAAAGACCCCGCGCCAAATGATGCCGATTCTTGCTTTGGCCGAACGCGGCGACGCGGCTATCGGTTGACGCGAACTGTTTGCGGGCCTCTTGGACGACGATGCGCCAAGGGACCCGCGTCTGCTATTTACAAAAGCTCGGCCATGATGGCGGGGCTTTCTGCGAGCTGTTCGGCTGCCTTTTCGTCGGAATCGTTTAGTGCTGCCAGACTGCGGTAGACCCACTCGTTGACCTGGGTGTTCTTGACGCCTGCGGTCTGCATAAGGGCGCCTACCTCGCGGATTGCTGCGAATAGATCGGCCTTGGGCCCCGCGAGCTCGACCTCGATACCGTGGTAGGCGGCCACGCCGCGGTTCTCGCTCACGTGGTCGATAAAGCCCTCGACGGTCTCAAGCTGCTGGGCGAGGACGCTGTCGTCATCGGAGCCCAGCGCGACGAGGGCATTCGACACTGTGAGGGCGGGATGTCCGCAGGGGACAAAGCCTTCGATGACATCCATAGCTTCGGTAATGGTTGAGCCCAGGCCTGCGAGGGCATTGACGAGTTGCTGCTTGGTATCCATAACGGTCCTTTCGACGGGTCAATTTTGCTTGGCGAAAATATACGTGACGCGATCGGTAGCAAAAGTGCGAAGTGCGGCGCACATTGGGGTCTTCACAGCTCGTGCATAGAACAGCTGTCTGCCTTTAGAACGTGGTAAGATAACACTCCACAAGCGGGGCTCACCCCGCATGTTCCTTGAAAAGTCGACGGGTGTTGGGCGCTCGTGTCCAATGCCATCCAGACTTTCCCGACATTCGGGGGCGACTGGTTTCGACACGATAGCTCTGAGAGAGGAAGCAAGCCGAGGTCTCCTCGCCTCGTTAAACAGGGGTACCGTCAAATTGAATTGACAACAACTCTTCTTTTGAGCCTATGGCTCTCGCTGCTTAGTTTATAGCGGCGCGTCAACCCGGTGATTTCCCCGACACCGGCGCGACGTCATTTTAGGGGAATGCTCCTGCGCACGTAATCGGTATGGCGCAGGCTAAGACCGAACCGGTTGGGATGCCGCGAGCGTGTCGCTGCGCGCAAAGCGTCCGAGACTAAACCAGCGACTGAGCTTGGAGATGCCAATCAGGGGGCTTTCGTGGACCGGAGTTCGATTCTCCGCGCCTCCACCAACTGTTCAGTAGGCGAACACATACGCGTGTTCGTCGTTAGGCGGGCGTTCGTATTGCTCGTCGAATAGAAGAAGCCGCTCCATACGGGGCGGCTTCTTTGCGTTCTAGGCCTGCGGCATGATCTCCTGCTCGCCGTCCTCGTC
>CAVEET010000002.1:0-27296 GCA_963614835.1 Bulleidia sp.
TAGGGACGTTCCTTTTCTGCCGGCAGTTTAGGAACGTCCCTAACTGCCGGCTCGGGAACGACAAAGCGCTAGTTCACTTCGACGGGTTTGGCGCCGGGGTAGCGCTCCTCAAAGTCTAGGCGGTACTTATTGTCATTGGTGCCCGCCACGTTGTCGCGCGACAGCGGCGCCACGATCTCATTCTTGTGATCCGCAGGCTTGGTGTATTTCAGGCTGATCTCCCAGGCATCACAGATTGCGTCAATGCGGTGATCCAGGTCGTCATACAGGGCAACGATGTCTTTCCAGGAACTGTAGTTCTTAGAGCTCGTCGGGACGTCCAGGTCCTCGACGATGTCATAATACTGCTCGATGGTGTCCTCTGTGCGCTCGGCGACGTCGGCGAGATTTTGACGGGTGGTGCGATCTTCTTCCAGATAGCTGCCGTTGAAGTTCTGCGCGCAGCCACGGACGTAGTTGTCGAGGTCTTCGAGCAAGTCGTAGTATTCGCTCAGTCGGCGGTAGAGGTTCTGCTCGGAGAGCGTTGCTTCGCCGCCATCCTCGTCGTCATCGTCATCATCGTCGTACAGGCTGTTGGGATCGCCGAGAGGCTTTAGGTCATCGTCGTCGACGTCATGGTGCAGCTTAGCTACCTCGGCAGTCGTCTGCGTGGCGGCGTTGTCGAAAGGCTTGATCACAAAGAAAACGACCAGGGCGATGATAATCGCCACCAGCACAACGATAACGGCGATAAGCGGCCCGGTGCCGCTCTTTTTGGGGGCGGGGGTCTGTGGCGAAGCGGGCGCGTATGCGGGAGCCGGCTCCTGTTGGGACGAGCCGCTCGCGACGGGTATGCGCTGCGTGGTCTCGACGGCCGCGGGGCCTGCGGCGGGGTCGGGGCGATAGGCGAGGGGGTCGTCCGCCTTGGCTTGCGGCGTATCGAGGGAACCGGTCTGCTCGAAAGCGGGCTGGCTATCGCTCGCGGCTGTTTGCTCAACGGGTGCACCGCACGAGGTGCAGAACTTGGCATTATCTGCAAGAAGCTTGCCGCACGAGGCGCAATACCGAGACATTGCCACTCCTTTCGCCACATTTCAATGCAATACGACGATTATACCCAGCGTCCAAAATTCTCCATCATAAGTTGCGGTGAAATAGGGACTGTTTGGCGGTCTCAGAGCTTCAATCAGTCCCTATTTCACCGCAACTTTGGAAAGGCACCTTTAGCCATTGGGGACGCACCGAGCACTGGGGTATCATGGCTTGGTTGATATATCTGCATTTACGCGCCTTGTAGGAAGGGGCTGCGCCCATGGCTTTTGAGCCCGCTCAACATAGCTTCATTACGCTCGAGGGTGTCGATGGCGCCGGTAAATCTACGCAGGCGCGCCTGCTTGCCCGTGCGCTCGAACTCGCTGGCTACCAGGTTGTGAGCCTGCGCGAGCCGGGCGGTACCGCCATCAGCGAAAAGATCCGTGCTCTGCTGCTCGACCCTGCCAATACGGCGATGGGCGACACCTGCGAGTTGCTGCTCTACGAGGCGGCACGCGCTCAGTTGGTGCACGAGGTCATCGCGCCCGCCCTTGCTGCCGGCAAGGTTGTCCTGTGCGACCGCTTCTACGATTCCACGACCTGCTACCAGGCGTTTGCCGATGGCCTCGATCGCCAGATAGTGCGCGACGCCAACAACCTGGCCGTCGCGGGTACGCACCCGGCGCTCACACTCGTCTATCACATCACGCCCGAGCAGGCGGCGCTGCGCATGGCCGACCGCGGTGCGGCAGATCGCATGGAGGCTAAGGGCATGGCCTTCCAAGAGCGTGTCTACCAGGGTTTTTGCGCAATTGCCGCCGAGGAGCCAAACCGCGTAAAGCTCATCGACGCGACCGCGTCCATCGAGGAAGTCTTTGCGAAGACGGTCGAGCAGGTTCGCGCGTACGGTCTCGACATTCCGCAAGACGCCGTCGCCGCCGCACTTGCCAAGGAGGCCGAGTAACGTGGCCCCCGCTCAGGCAAGCCTGCTGGCCAAGCTCGACACCCAAGAGCGCGTGCGCGACTTTTTGACCAACGCCGTCGCCAGCGGCCGCGCATCGCACGCCTACCTGTTTTTGGGCGCTCCCGGCGCCGGCAAGCTCGATGCCGCATGGGCGCTCGCCCAGGCCTTCCTGTGCGAGCAGGACGGCTGCGGCGCATGCGACAGCTGCGTGCGCGTTGCGCGGCACACGCATCCCGACGTGCACTATTACACGCCCGAGAGCGCCACGGGCTACCTCATTGCCCAGACCCGCGAGCTGCTCGACGATGTGCCTCTGGCGCCCATCCGTGCCAAGGCCAAGGTCTACATCATCGACCGTGCCGAGCAGCTGCGCGCTAACACCGCCAACGCACTGCTCAAAACACTCGAGGAGCCGCCCGAGGGCGTTATGTTTATCTTGCTGGGCACCTCGGCAGACGTGATGCTGCCCACCATCGTGAGCCGCTGCCAGTGCGTGCCGTTTCGGCTGGTGTCGCCCGCCGTCGCCGCGCAGGCCGTGAGCCGCGCCACCGGTCAGGACCCTGCGCGTTGCCGCATGGCCGTCGCCGTAGCGGGAAGCCCCACGCGTGGCATCGAGTTCCTTAAGAGTGCCGAGCGCCAGGACGCCCGCCGTCAGATGGTCCGTGCCATCGACTCACTCATTGCCGCCGACGAGGCCGACGTGCTCAGCCGCGCCAAGTCACTCATCGTCGCCGTTAAGGCGCCGCTCGCCGAGGTCAAGTCCACGCAGGAAAAGGTGCTCGAGCAAAACGCCGACTACCTGTCGCGTGGAGCATTGAAGCAGCTTGAGGACCGCAACAAGCGCGAACTCAACGCGCGCGAGCGTTCGGGTATCATGGAAGCGCTGGCGAGCGCGCGGACGCTCATGCGCGACGTGCTGCTGACGCTTCAGGACGAGGCGGCCGACGTGGTGAACGAAGACGTGCGCGACACGATCGGTCGGCTTGCTGCCGCGACCAATGTTGCGGGTGCCACGCGGGCGCTCGAGGCAGTCGCGACCGCCGAGCGCAACATCGCCAGAAACGTTACTCCCCAGCTGGCCATCGAGGTCATGCTGTTCGATATCAGGAAGGCACTGAAATGCCGTTAGTCGTACCCGTTAAGTTTACCTACGCCTCGCGCGACCTGTGGTTCGATCCGCAGGATCTGGATATCCTCGAGGCCGATTATGCCATTTGCTCCACCGAGCGCGGAACCGAGATCGGCCTGGTCACTGCCGATCCCTTTGAGGTGCCGCAAGACGAGATCGGTCAGCCGCTCAAGCCCGTGCTGCGCGTGGCGAGCGACATCGACCTGCAGCTTGCCGACGACCTGGCCATCCAGGGCGACGAGGCCATGGTCGATTTCCGCCGTCTGGTCAAAGAGCTCGACCTCGAGATGAAGCCGGTCGGCGTCGAGTACCTGTTTGGCGGCGAGAAGGCCGTGTTCTACTTTGCCGCCGAGGAGCGTGTCGATTTTCGCCAGCTCGTCAAGGACTTGTCCTCGACGCTGCATATTCGCGTCGACATGCGCCAGATCGGTGTGCGCGACGAGACCCGTCTGGTGGGCGGCTATGCCCAATGCGGACAGGAGCTCTGCTGCACGCGCTTTGGCGGACAGTTTGAGCCCGTTTCGATTCGCATGGCAAAAGAGCAGGACCTGCCGCTCAACTCGTCCAAGATCAGCGGCGTGTGCGGCCGCCTGATGTGCTGCCTGCGTTATGAGTTCGAGGCGTACAAGGACTTTAAGAGCCGTGCGCCCAAAAAGAAGACGCTCATCGATACGCCGCTTGGCAAGGCGCGTATTCAGGAATATGACACGCCGCGTGAGCAGCTGGTGCTGCGCCTGGAGAACGGCAAAGTCTTTAAGGTCAACCTGGCCGATATGACCTGCTCGGAGGGCTGCAAGAAGAAGGCTGCCGAGCAGGGCTGCAATTGCCGCCCCGATTGTGTGACGCGCGATGTGCTCGAGCGCATCGAGTCGCCCGAGATGCGTCTGGCGCTCATGGAGCTCGACCGCGAGAACGGCGTCGACGTGGGCGATGGCCTGTCGAACGCCGATCGCCTGGCGGGCATATCGATGCCCAAGCGCCGTCGTCGCGATGCCGAATCCGATGCTCGCGCCGGTCAGGGCCAGGGCGAGGGCCGTGGCCGCGGAAAAGGCCGCGGTAAGGCCGAGACACCTGAGGCCGAGGGGGCGGCCGATGGCCGTCGCCGTCGCAAGCGCGCGGGCTCGGGCGATGCTACCGAGGTTGCAGCCGCGGGCAAGAACGCCTCTCGCGAGCGCGAGGTTCAGCAGCCCCAGCAGCAGAATCGCGGCGGCGGCATGAACCCCACACGTCGCCGCCGCCGTCATCTGTCGAGCGAGGAGCGCGAGGACGCCTTCCGCGCCGCAGCTGCTCGCGAGGCCGGTGCCGCTTCCAAGGGTGGTTCGGGTTCCGATGCGCCTGCCGACAAGGGCGGCAAGTCACGTGGCGAGGAGGAGCGCGCGCCGCGTCCGCGCCGTCGCCATTCCTCGGGCGCGCAACAGAAGCCCTCAGTGCCCTCCGTGGCCGATCAGGTCTCGGATGGCGAGGTCAAGGTCACGCGCCGTCGTCCCGGAGATGGCGGGGGAGCGGCTGCCAAGGCTTCGCGTGGCGCCGCTCGCGACGAGCGCGAGCCGCGCGAGGATCGCGGTGGCGAGGGCTCGGCCGACCAGGGTCAAAAGCGCCGTCGCCGTCGTCGTTCCCGCAAGCCGCGCCAGGATGGTGGCGAGGGCTCGACCCCGTCTTCGTCCGCACCACAACCGCCCGCCGGCGAATAACGCCCGCGAGCGGATTTAGCCCGCCTTGCCCCGAGCGCATCGGGGTATCATAGCGCCGAATCAACAACCCTCCCTGCGACCGAACGTAGGGAGGGTTGTGTCTTGAAGAGCCATCTGAACATATTGAGCTGTTTGCAGGGTGCCGGTGCCCTACCGTTTGCGGACGAATTGCTACCGTTTGCCGAGTGGGTGGCACGCGAGGCGCTCGAGGCATTGTCGCCAACACGATGTGCCGGCTGCGAGCGCGCCGGTGCGCTTATTTGCCAAGACTGCCTTGCCGCGTTCACGCTCATCGACCCACGTCATAGCTGCACCCGATGCAGCGCCCCGTTTGGGGATTTGCTGTGCACTGAGTGTTCGGTCGAGGGCACGTCCTCGGCAATGGCGGAGGCGCTCGACCGCTGCCTGGCGTGCGCCGTCTATGCGCATCCGCTGCCGCGCATCATTAAAGCGTACAAGGATGCGGGCGAGCGACGTCTGGCTCCGTATCTGGCGGAGCTGCTCTACGACACCGCCCTGCATGCCCAGGTCGTAGCTCCCGATCGCTACGGAGGCGTGCTTTCCGGTGCGGATGCGGTGGTGTTTGTGCCTGCGACGGCGGCAGCGTTTCGGCGGCGTGGTTTTGATCATATGGAGGCTATTGCGCGCCCATTTTGCGAGCTGTCGGGTGTTCCTCTGCTCGATGCTCTCGTCAAGTACGGGCATGGCGACCAGCGCGAACTCGGTCGTGAGGAGCGCCGCGAGCGTGCCCGAGGTATGTACGAGACGGTTGAGGACGTGCACGGCCGCCGCCTGCTGCTTATCGACGACGTTATCACCACGGGTGCGACGATGGCAGCGGCTTCGGCGGAACTCAAGCGCGCCGGTGCCACGGCCGTTGATGGCCTCGCTATCGCACGCGTTTGGTAGGGGTGGTTCAGATGGCAATAAAGATCGGGCAGCGTGGCAAGCCTGCAAGCGAGCAGCTGGCTGCTTCCGTAATTCTGACGGGCGCCTCGGCGCTACGCATGATGCGCGCCGAGCGCCGACAAATGGGTTACATCAGCTGGAGGGACCTCAGTCCCGATGAAGAGTGCCGTGTGCTGCGCGCGTCGTCGCCCTCGATCGAGGACATCTATCTTCCCGACTTGGTGCGGATTGGGGCCGCAAGTGGCGAGGTGCAAGAAGATCTTTGCTTGCTGGTGGGATCTGCGGCGCAGCGCCGCCGCATGCCTGGCGTGGGCTGGTCCGTATGCTCTGGGTTGCCCGCCGGCTCGATTCTAGAGGTGGAACCAGGGGTGTACAGTCTATCTCCCGAGGCCCTTTGTGTTGCCGTCGCCCGCGAGGTCGGCTGTATCCAGGCATTTGCCCTGGCCCAGGAGCTGTGCTCTAAGATTTCGCTGAGTGACCGCGGGCAGTATCTACCTCCCTACACATCGCCTGTCGTGAACAAATTGGCAAAGGACAAAGACCAGCCGCCAGATGTCGGTTACTTTGAGGTCGAGTCCGTGCTGACACCCGATTGCCTGGTAGATTACCTCGCGGCATGCAAGGGGAATGTGGCCAAACAGCTGCTGCGCCTGTGTCCCTACCTGTCAGAAAATCTGCGCTCGCCCATGGAGTGCATCATGCTCGCTCTGTTTTCGCTTCCGTTTTCCTATGGCGGATTTGCCTGCGGTCCCTTTAAGACCGACTACAAGATCGAGTTCGATGACCGTGCGCAGGCAATCTCGGGGATGCCGCATGCAGTTTGCGATGCGTATCAGGAAGCAGCCCAGTTTGACCTGGAATACAACGGTGAGCTGGGCCATTCCTCCCGGAGGGGACGTATCCATGATGAAAAACGCAACACGGGCTTGATTACTATGGGAATCGAGGTCGCGACGGTCAATAACGAGATGCTCTGCGACATGGAGGCAATGGAGGCGCTCGCATGGCGCATGCACCAGCGTATGCGAAAGCGGTACCGGAATCGTGTCGATGCCCGCAGGAAAAAGCAAGAGGCGCTGCTTAACACGCTGCGGGCGTGTTTTGGGCTTAAACCCGCCTAACAATGCTCTGAAACAGGGGGTTGGATATATGCTCTGGCCAAAATATAGCAAATATGAGTACTGCTACAAATTCAGTAACAGTAAAATCAGGGATTTTGGGACTGGAAGATGGGGTAAATTAGAAAGTTATTAAACAAATGTGGAATATCCTGGCATCAATCTGACGTTATAGAGCGTGAAAACAGCTTGCAGAGCCAAAAACTCCTGCTACTAAATTGGTAACAGTACTCATATTTGCTATTTTTTGGCCACGGCACCCTGAGACGGGTGCCCCGGAGCTCCCCGTAGGGGAGCTCCGGGCTTCATAGGGGCACGAATAGCCCGCTCCGACCTGCGAAATCTGTACTCGCGATGCGAATAACGCCCCTAACCTTAAACTTTAGCTTGAACTTAGCTATAATGCGCTACGTTCCTGCCAGGCTGTGGTTGCGGACGGACGAAATGCCCGTCCTAGTCCAAGACAGACGCGGTCAAAGGGATCCACGTAAGCGACCGCGTGCGCGCGGCGCGATCATGGCGCGTCCTAGATGTAAGCCGCACCGTCCGTTCTACTTTCTTTGGGGCAATACCGCCTCGCGGGCGAGCGGGCCAGTCGTGAAGGTGGCTGCGGCCTCCCGAGCAAACACCCCGGTGCGCAAGTGTGGGGTCAAATACCAGGTCAGCTGGTGGGAACAACCTGATATTCCGCGCAACGCACGGATCGTATACGACACAGAAGGCAGGGTAGTGGACATGGTGAGGGGCAGCTTGATGCACGCGGCTCGGTTAGGTGCTGGGACCGCAGCGGTCATCGCCGTTTTGGGCCTGAGCGGATGCGCGTTCAACCCGCTGTCTACGTTCACGACTCCCACGATCGACCAGATCAAGTACGAGACCGTCACGCCGGCGGTGTCGGACGATGCCCTGGTCACTCCCGGAACCCTGACGGTCGCCCTCGATACTTCCGATGCGCCGCAGGCAATGCAGGGCGCCGACGGCGAGCTCACGGGATATGCGGTCGACGCCGCCCGCGCCCTCGCAAGCCGCATGGGCCTTAAGGTTGCCTTTGTCGATGCGTCCTCGGCAGGTTCCGCGCTCGGCGACAAAAAGGCCGATATCTTTATCGGCGAGATTAACTCCACGGACGGGGACATTAGCTCGCTCGGCACCTGCCTGTACGATGCCACTTCCGTGTTCGGTAAAACTAGCGATGGTGGGTCGCTAAGCGTTTCCACCGATACCCTTAACACGTCCACCCTGGGCGTTCAGGCGTCCTCGGCCTCGCAGGAGGCGCTTGCTAAGCAGAGCATCACCGCCAACCAAAAGACCTACTCCAACATCAACGAGTGCTTTGAGGCGCTCGAGTCCGGCGAGGTCGACTATGTGATCTGCGACTCCACGGCCGGCGGCTACCTTGCACGCCTGATGAGCGAGATCTCCTATGTCGGTGCGCTCGAGGCGCCCTCGACGCTTGGTGTTGTGGGCCTCTCGTCCAATGACGAACTATGCCGTGCCGTGAGCGATGCCCTCGACGGTATTACGGCCGACGGCACGCTCGAGGCGGTCCACTGCGTCTGGTATGGCACGATGCCCTACGACCTCACCACTAAGACGGTTTCGGGCGCTAACGTGCAGCCGGGCGACTCTGAGTCCAGTGAGACCACGTCCTCCGGCAGCGAGTCCTCCGATTCCAACAATGAGACCGCATCCTCCGAGGACAAATCGTCCAGCCAGGAAGGCGCCATCACCGACGACGACATTAACAAACTCAATAGCTAGTTATTGCTAGGGGTGGTGTCTCCTATACGTTGGAAAGGACACCTCTTCACGGTTTCAACACGCACTGCCGGGTTTCCCCAATAGGGGAGCCCGGCTTTTTCATCCCTATAAAACCAGCAGGTCAAAGCCAATTTTCGAGACCAAATACAAATCTGTGGGCTCCCTCCCATAGCGCACTTTGCCACGGAAAAGTGCGAGACTTCGGTATGCGGTATCAAGCAATCGTTATTCGGGTCTTTGGGAATCCGCGTGATTAAATGTACGGCAATGGGTACATAGCCAGTACAGTAAGTCCCCGAGGCAGATTGGAGCCACGTATGGATATCAAGGTTTCTGGACGCAAGACGACGGTAACCGATGCTCTGCGTGCGCATGTGGATGAGAAGATCGGCGAGGCGCTCAAGGTTTTCGATATCGAGCCCATGACGGT
Source organism: Bulleidia sp. (assembly GCA_963614835.1). Lineage (GTDB taxonomy): Bacteria > Actinomycetota > Coriobacteriia > Coriobacteriales > Coriobacteriaceae > Collinsella. The sequence goes on from CAVEET010000002.1 coordinate 9,014, forward strand.
CGACGTTGTACTTCGCTATGAGAAGAACCCCTCGAACCCCAACCCGGCAATCGTCGAGGTTACGGTTCGTGCCCGCGGTTCGGTGATCCGCGTTGCCGAGCACGGTGCAGATATGTACGCCGCCATCGACCTCTCCGCCGATAAGGTCACCCGTCAGCTGCGCAAGTTCAAGACCAAGGTCGTGGACAACCGCCAGGGCGGTGCCAGCGCGGCGGATGTCGCACCGGTCGAGCGCGTCGCGGATCTGGCCGACCTGCTGCTGCCCGAGGAGGAGGACGACCTGCTCGTCCGCGAGAAGGTCATCGATGTCACCCCGATGACTGAGGAGCAGGCGCTGGTGCAGACCGATCTGCTCGGCCACGACTTCTACGTGTTCGAGAACGCGACGACTGGCCTCATCAATGTGGTGTATCACCGTAAGAATGGTGGATATGGCATCATCAAGCCCCGCATCGAAACACTTGACGAGTAAAATACGTTAACTTGCATGAGTTAACGGTTGGCGGCCATCCCATGCGGGTGGCCGCCTTTTTACGTAAGGAGTCGCTTTGATGGACAAGGCCGCATCCGCCGGTCATTCGAACCGTTGCCGCATCGTCGTCGATACCTGCTGCGACTTTAGCCCCGAGGTCGCCGCGAACCTCGATGTCGATATCCTGGGTTTCCCCTTCATTATCGATGGCGAGGAGCGCACGGATGACATCTGGTCGAGCATCACACCCAAGGAGTTCTACGATCGCATGCGCGCCGGTGCCCGCGTGTCCACCTCGGCTGTGTCGCTCGGTCGCTATATCGAGTTCTTTACCGAGTGCGCCAAAGAGGGCACGCCCACGGTCTACCTGTGCTTTACCTCGGCGCTGTCGTCGAGCTACAACTCCGCGTGCCAGGCGGCAGATGCCGTGCGCGCCGAGTATCCCAACTTTGAGCTTTACGTGGTCGACAATGCTCTGCCCTGCGCGACCGGTGCGCTCTTGGCGCTCGAGGCCGTGCGCCAGCGTTCGGCGGGACTGACCGCCAAGCAGCTGGTCGATTGGGCAAACGAGGCAAAGACCTACGTCCATGGCTACTTTACGCTCGAGAGCTTCGACGCACTGGCTGCCGGCGGCCGCATTCCGCCCGCGGCGGCGCAGCTCACGGCAAAGCTCGACGTCAAGCCCGAGCTCTCTTACGACCTTGCCGGCTCGCTGTCGCTGATCGGCGTCAACCGCGGCCGCAAGAAGGCGCTCAAGTCCATCCTCAAGTCGTTCCGCGAGAACTACGTGCCCGATCGCACCATGCCCATCGCCATCATGACGGCCGATGCCGAGAAGGACGGCGACTGGCTCGAAGCTGCCATCCGCAAGGAGGAGGGCTGCGCCGACGTCACGATCATTCGCGGCTCCGTGGGCCCTACTATCGGCTCGCACGTGGGCCCCGGCATGGTGGGCTGCGCATTTTGGGGTAAGAACCGCGCCGACAAGGCGTCGCTTTCCGACCGCATCGCCCGTCGCGTGCGCGGCCAGTAGGCGGGCGCTACGACCGCAGGCGCCCCGCAGCTCAAGCGCTGGCGCTGAGTATTCAACCTGGTAACAACACCCAACCCAAAAGGAAAGGTTTCATGGCAAACAAGCTCTCCGTCGCATTTATCGGCACCGGAATCATGGGTGCCCCTATCGCCGGCCACATCCTGGATGCCGGCTATCCCGTCACGGTCAACAACCGCACCAAGTCCAAGGCTGCTGCGCTTATCGAGCGCGGTGCCGCCTGGGCCGATACGCCGGCCGATGCCGTGGCTAACGCCGATGTCGTCTTTACCATGGTGGGCTATCCCTCCGAGGTCGAGGAGCTCTACCTGGCGGGCGACGGCCTGCTCGCGTGCACTAAGCCCGGCGCGGTCCTGATCGACCTCACCACGAGCTCGCCCGAGCTGGCGCGCGACATTGCCGAGGCCGCCCAGGTTTCTGGTCGCATGGCGTTTGACTGCCCCGTCACCGGCGGCGAGTCGGGCGCTATCGCCGGTACGCTCACGGCTATCGTGGGCGCTACCGAGAACGACATCGCGCCGGTCCGCGATATCCTTGCCACCTTTGCGGCTAACATCTGCTGCTTCGACGGCGCCGGCAAGGGCCAGGCTGCCAAGCTCGCCAACCAGGTGTCGCTGGGCGCCTGCATGGTCGGCATGGCAGACGCCATGGCATTTGCCGAGCTGAGCGGCCTTGACCTGGAGAAGACCCGCCAGATGATCCTGGGTGGTACCGGCAAGTCCGGCGCCATGGAGAGCCTGGCGCCCAAGGCGCTCGACGGCGACTATAAGCCCGGCTTTATGGTCGAGCACTTCATTAAGGACCTGCGTCTGGCGCTCGCCTACGCCGATGACCGCGAGCTCGCGCTGCCCGGCGCCGACGTCGCCTTTACGCTCTACGACATGCTCGACGCCATCGGTGGCGCCAAGCTGGGCACCCAGGCCATCACGGTCCTCTACAAGGAGGAGGCCGACGCCATCGCCGCCGGTCTGGACTGGTCGCAGTATCGTCCCGAAGAGCACGGTGCTCACGAGGACGGCTGCGGTCGCGGCGAGCACGGCGACGATCACGAGTGCGGTTGTGGCCACCACCATGGCGAGGATCACGAGTGCTGCGGCGGCCACGGCCATGATGACGGCCACGAGTGCTGCTGCGGCCACCATCACGGGGAGTAGCGCCCATGAGCTGGACGTTCGTGGTGTTAGCGCTGGTGCTCTTTCTCTTTGCGATTTACATTGGCTTTTTGTGCGGCCAGTGGGCGTGCGAAAAGCGCGTCATCACCAAGCGCGACTACTGGATTGCCAACTTTGCGGGAGCGGCGGCAGTCGTCCTGCTAACCTGGGTGTTCTCGCTGTTCCCGCTGGTGCAGTTTGCGCCGATCGGCTGGCTCGGCGGCTTTATCGCCGGCCTTAAGATGAGCTTTGGCGAGTCCGTCGGTCCGTGGCGCAAGCATGACGAGGTCTTTAACGTCAACAAGGCCCATCGCGCCGCCGCCGACGCGGGCGACGCCGAGGAACGTCGCCGTGCGCGTCACAATGGCGCGGCCGACCGACAGCTCATCTCGGTCACCGATGACAGCAAGGGTGCTGGCAAGCACGCTAAGAAATAGTAAGAAGAGGTAACTATGGCAGAAAACAAGGAAGAACAGCTCACCGATGAGGAGCTGGCACAGCTTCAGCTGGCAGAGGAGAACGAGAACGCCGTCGACCGTCTGGTCAAGGAGCTCGGCTGCCCCACGCGCCGCATCCGTCAGTTTGCCGCCCGCGTGCTGCACCTGCTTGCCGAGCGCGATCCGCAGCGCGTCGTGCCCTGCGTGCCCGCGCTGATCGAGGCACTTGACCGCCCCGAGGCTCAGACCCGCTGGGAGGCCCTCGATGCCCTTGCGGCGCTCGCCACCACCTGCCCCGAGCAGCTGGGCGATGCCTTTGAGGGCGCCGAGACTGCGCTGTTCGACGAGATTTCCTCCACGCTGCGCTATGCCGCCTTCCGCCTGCTGTGCGTGTGGGGTGCCACGAGCGTCGAGCGTTCGCGCGAGGCTTGGCCCATCCTGGACGAGGCCATCCAGTGCTACCACGGCGACCTTGAGTATCGCGACATGCTCGGTTGCCTGTACGAGTTTGGCCAGGGCGAGATCGACGCCGAGGTCGCCGAGAAGCTTGCGCTGCGCCTTAAGTTCGACGCCGAGAACGGCAAGGGCAGCTATCTCAAGGCCCGTTCGAGCGAGATTTGCGAAATGCTTGTTAAACGTTTTGGCCTGGATCTCTCCAAAAAGAAGAAGCGTGCTAGCGTTAAAAAATCTGACGACGCCGAAGACGAGGAGTAACAGATTATGGCGCACGATGTAGTCCTGATTCCCGGTGACGGTATCGGTCCCGAGATTACGCAGGCCATGCGCCGCGTGGTCGAGGCTGCCGGTGTCCAGATCAACTGGAATGTCCAGGAGGCCGGCGCCGGCGTCATGGACGAGTTTGGTACACCGCTGCCCCAGCACGTGCTCGATGCGATCGCCGAGACCAAGGTTGCCATCAAGGGTCCCATCACCACGCCGGTCGGCACGGGCTTCCGCAGCGTTAACGTGGCCCTGCGCAAGCACTTCGACCTGTACGCCTGCGTGCGACCCTGCCTGTCGCAGCCGGGCGACGGCTCGCGCTTCCGCGATGTTGACCTGGTCATCGTGCGCGAGAACACCGAGGACCTCTACGCCGGCATCGAGTTCGATGAGGGCACTGCCGAGGTCGAGGAGCTCTCGCAGCTCGTCGAGCGCTCGGGCCAGAAGACCTTCGCCGCCGATTCCGCCATTTCAATTAAGCCGATCTCCATCGCCAAGAGCCGCCGCATTGTGGAGTATGCCTTTGAGTATGCCCGTCGCTGCGGCCGCAAAAAGGTGACGGCCGTGCACAAGGCCAACATCATGAAGGCGACCGACGGCCTGTTCCTACGCGTTGCGCGCGAGGTGGCCGCCAACTATCCCGATATCGAGTTCAACGACAAGATCGTCGATGCTACCTGCATGGGCCTGGTCCAGAACCCCAACGACTTCGATGTCCTGGTGCTGCCCAACCTGTACGGCGACATCGTGAGTGACCTGTGCGCCGGCCTGGTGGGCGGTCTGGGCATGGCCCCCGGCTCCAACATCGGTGCCGACTGCGCCATCTTCGAGGCTACGCACGGCTCCGCGCCCGATATCGCGGGCAAGGATATCGCCAACCCCACGGCCGAGATCCTCTCTGCTGCGATGATGCTCGATCACCTGGGCGAGAACGACGCTGCCAATCGCATTCGCGCCGCCGTATCTGCCACGCTCGACGAGGGCGAGCAGGTTACCGGTGACGTGCGTCGTGCCCAGACCGGCTCCGTTGAGGGCGCTGTGGGCACGCAGGCCTTTGCCGATGCCGTTATCGCGCACCTGGCCTAAGACATGCAGACTGCAAACGCCTAAATAGTACTTAAGTGTTTGCGTATAACCTGAGAATCAATACGCCCGGCGCTCTGTCGGGCGTATTCTATTGAAGACTATGTTTCCTAACAAGGAGTAACTGATATGGGTCTGATCCAAAAGAAGGACGAGAAGGACGAGATCGACGGCATCCAGATCATCGAGCGTGGCGAAGGCCCCGACGGTGATGAGGACGAGAAGATCGACCTGGTCACCGGCACGTCTGCCGAACATATTGCCGCCGGCACGTCCGCCGAGGAGGAGGACGCTCGCCTGGAGGCAAAGATCGCCGCGGATGCAGCTGACGAGAACCTCATGCCCGAGGAACAGGACGAGGACAACGACTCCGACGTGGACGACCACGCTTGCAAGCACAAGAAGACGATGATTGCCGCCTTTGTGGTCGCCGTCGTGATTGCTGCCGTGGTCGGCTTCTTTATCGGCAACGGTGGTTTTGGCGGCAAAGGCGTCGGCTCGGCGACCCTGTCCGAGGACCAGCTCGATTCGACCGTGGCAAGCTACAGCTACAACGGCAAGAAGAGCGACATCACCGCGCGTGAGGCCATCGAGAGCCAGTACAGCCTCGACACCGTCAAGGACGATGACGGCAACTACACCGCTCCCTCTGCCGACGTCATCCTGTCCTACGTGCGCAACCAGATTCTGCTGGACGCTGCCGAGGACGAGGGCATTACCGTCTCTTCCAAGGAAATGAAGCAGTACGCCGAGGATTCCATCGGCACCTCCGACTACAAGACCATGGCCACGCAGTATGGCGTGTCCAAGGATCAGGCCAAGCAGATCGTCCGCCAGTCCGCGACGCTGCAGAAGCTCTACAAGAAGAAGGTTGGCGATAGCTCCGCAAGCATGCCGACCGCCCCGACCGAGCCTGCTGACGGCAACGAGGAGACCGCGAGCAAGGACTACGCCGATTACATCATCAACCTTGCCGGCGACGAGTGGGATAGCTCAAAGGGCACCTGGAAGGACGCCGATAGCACCTACGCTAAGGCCTTCGCCGACGATGCCTTTACTGCCGATAGCGCCACCTATAAGCAGGCCATGACCGCCTACTACACTGCCTACCAGCAGTACTCCTCGCAGGCTTCGAGCGCCAGCTCCAAGTGGACCGAGTATGCTAACGGCCTCTACGCCAAGGCCAACATCAGCATCTACGGCCTGTTTGCGTAAAGAGTCGTACGGCTCATCGAGCATCTAGCCGATAGACAGCAAATAGCCCGCCAGTACGGAAGTCGTTCTGGCGGGCTATTTGCGTTGAGGGCGTGATTGGCGGCTTAATTATGGCTATTCATCTTTAAGCCCAAAAAGGCTATCGGCTTCATCGTCGGATATATATTCCAGTACATCGCCTGGTTGGCAGTCGAGTGCCCGGCAAATCGCGTCAAGAGTTGAAAAACGTATGGCAGAAACCTTGCCCGTCTTGATGCGCGACATATTGACCTGGGAGATGCCCACGCGTTCCGCAAGCTCTTTGGATGAGATCTTGCGTTCGGCGAGCATGCGGTCAAGCCGCAGAATAATCATGGATTCCCCCTAGAGCAACTCGTCATCTTGTTTTTGCAGGATATACCCGTAGCGGAAGATGCTGGCAATCAGGCAAATAATCAGGCCTGCAAAGAGCATGGAGGGCTCGAATAACTGGCCGACGAACGCATCCGTAAAGCTGCCGCCAAATCCTGAGAGTATCATTCCCGTGATTACGGCGCCAAGAAGCCTCACGGCAACGCCGCCGATAAGGAATAAATGTCCTACTCGACGAAGTGTCTGGTTACATTCAAGGTCAAAGGGCCTGCCTTCCTTTTCAATGTTGAAGAAAAGCCTGCGCACGCTTATCGCGATGGTAAGCGCGAGGCATGTCATCAAGAGGCTCCCTATGGCAGTGTGACCATCGTGTGCGACGAGCATAAGTGGGGCCTGCGCATCGGTACCGACGATAGCAAGGCACGGCCCTTCGCCGGCTTGAAGTTCTACGGATTGGAGACACGAGCCTTGGGAGAGGCCAGGCAATATGAGTAGAAGGTCAATCGCAATGACTGCGAGGAGTCCCAGAGCGAGCGCGGTGGTAATGCAGATCGTGGCCCATTTGCAGATGCGAGCGAGCTTCTTCAGTTTGGCTATCGTCTGTTCGCGGCTGATGGTTTCATTCGATATAGATGCGTTTCGATGGACCATAACCCCTCCAATCGGCGTTTTGGACGATACTTGTATCATATCAGAATTAACGATAAACGATAAATAATTACGGATACTGAGTAAGTAATGATTGAAAACGATTAGCGTGAGCTATTGGCTCATTTATGGATGCGGGAGTTTGACGCGCGGGGGATGAGGACAAACGCCAAAACTTCTCGTGATTGCGCAAGCGTTCCATCGCGTTTCCCTAATTCATCTGGGAAAACAACTGCAAACGATTGCAAGTAACCGGTGAACGGTCGAAAACTACCGTTCACCGATAATCTCAAAACTGGTTCTAACTGGTATTAAGTCAAAAAGACCAATTCACATATCTTCACAATGACCTGCAATTTTTCTACACGCTATTTTTAGCCGCCCTGCGTTGTTTAGACACCGGGAAAGATCCGTTCTTTTGCCAAAGCGTTTCGAAACGGTTTCAAAACCGCAGGTAGAAGTGTTAACGAGCGGTAAACGGTCGAAATATCACCGTGAGCGGTGCAAAAACGTTTTAGCGTATGAATCAACGAAAGCGACCTCTTCTGGGGTGATATAGTGACAACAACACGTCACGTGGTTACTACCAGTTTAGAAACCACTGGTCTTCAAAGAACGCTTTCTAAGAAGCTTTAAGGGCGAGCGCCCGCTGGCTTCCGAAAATCATCGGACTCAGATCGTACACACCTTCGGAAGGGAAATTTGAATGGTTGGCTTTATTCTTACCGGTCATGGACAGTTCGCACCCGGCCTTGCAAGCGCTATCGCTATGGTTGCCGGCGACCAGCCTGCTTTTACCGTCGTTCCTTTTGAGGGCGACCAGGCCGCATCCTACGGTGAGGATCTCCGCGCCGCCATTACCGCCATGCGCGAGGAGTGCGATGGCGTGCTCGTCTTTACCGACTTGCTCGGTGGTACCCCGTTCAACCAGTCGATGATGATTGCCCAGGATGTCGACAACGTCGAGGTTCTGACTGGCACCAACCTTCCCATGGTTATTGAGCTTCTGTTCCTCCGCGGCAATGCCACGCTCGCCGAGCTTGGCGAGCAGGCCGTGACCGTTGGCCAGACGGGCATCACCGCCCAGACGGTCGCATCCGTTGCCGGCTCCGAGGAAGAGGATATCTTCGGCGACGAGGACGGCATCTAATGGCCGATTTCGGAGCCAACGTCCTGAGCTCCTCGGTCGCCCTTTTAGGCCTGCTTGTCATCATGGGCTTGATTTACACCATCTGGTCGCAAATCAACATGAAGAAGAAGCAGAAGTACTTCAAGGAGCTGCACACCGAGCTCAAGCCGGGTCAGGAGGTTCTTTTCGCCGGCGGTATCTACGGAACCGTCAAAGGCATCGAAGGCGAGAAGGTCCAGATCAAAGTCCGATCCGGAGCCGTCGTAGATGTTTCGCGTTACGCGATTCAGGAGATCAAGTAACTGTCGTCAGCAAATATCGAAAGGAAGCTGATCAACATGGCAGAACCCAACATTCTTCTTACCCGCATCGATAACCGACTGGTTCATGGTCAGGTTGCCACCCAGTGGAACTCCACTCTGGGCTCCAACCTAATCCTCGTCGCCAACGACGACGTGGCGTCCAACACCATGCGCCAGAACCTCATGAAGATGGCCGCTCCCGCCGGCGTCGCTACGCGTTTCTTCTCCCTGCAGAAGACCATCGACGTCATTGGCAAGGCGAGCCCGCGCCAGAAGATCTTCATCGTGGCCGAAACACCGGAAGACGTGCTTACGCTCGTCAAGGGCGGTGTGCCTATAAAGAAGGTAAACATCGGCAACATGCACATGTCGGAAGGAAAGCGCCAAGTCGCCACCTCCGTCGCAGTTAACGACGAGGATGTCGCTGCGTTTAAAGAGCTGCAGGAATTGGGGGTGGAGTTGGAGATCAGGCGCGTTCCGAGCACGCCTGTTGAGGACACGAGCAAGCTCTTCTCGTAATCCTCGTGATCCACGTTGTCAGGAGTGAAACCCTGACGTTCTGTACGTGATATCCAAAGTGCGTACATACATTTTGAAAGGAGGAGCAAGATGGAATACTCGATCATCCAGATCGCTCTGGTCTTCGTCGTCACGTTCATCGCGGCAATCGACCAGTTTGACTTCCTCGAGTCTCTCTATCAGCCCATCGTCACCGGCGCCGTCATCGGTCTTATCCTTGGCGACCTCAACACCGGTCTTCTCGTGGGTGGTACCTATCAGCTCATGACGATCGGCAACATGCCGATCGGAGGCGCTCAGCCGCCTAACGCCGTCATCGGCGGCATCATGGCAGCCATTCTCGCTATCGCCACGGGCCTCGAGCCCAACGCGGCAGTCGGCCTCGCCATTCCGTTCGCTCTGCTTGGCCAGCTTGGCGTTACCCTGGTCTTCACGCTTATGTCCCCGCTTATGTCCACGGCCGATAACATGGCTCACAACGCGGACACCAAGGGCATCGAGCGCCTGAACTACTTCGCCATGGCTCTGCTCGGCCTGATCTTCGCTGTCGTCGTCACCCTGTTCTTCATCGCTGGCGCTACCATCGGTCAGACCATCGCTTCTGCCATCCCGACTTGGCTGCAGACCGGTCTGTCCGCTGCAGGCGGCATGATGCGCTTCGTCGGCTTCGCCGTCCTGCTCAAGGTTATGATGAACCGCGATATGTGGGGCTTCTTCCTCATGGGCTTCGGCCTCGCGCTCATCACCGTTGCCAACGATTCGCTGGCAACCCCTGCTCTGCTCATCCTCGCTCTCATCGGCTTCGGCATCGCTTTCTGGGACTTCCAGCAGCAGACCGAGCTGAAGGGTGCAGCTGTTTCTGACGGAGGTGACTTCGAAGATGGCATCTAATGAGTATGTGATCCCGGAGCACTACGAGGATCTCACTCCTGCTCCGCAGCTCGACCAGAAGACCCTCAACAAGATGGCTTGGCGCTCCTGCTTCCTGCAGGCCTCGTTCAACTACGAGCGTATGCAGGCCGCTGGCTGGCTCTACTCCATCATCCCCGGTCTGGAGAAGATCCACACCAACAAGAACGACCTCGCGGCTTCCATGAGCCACAACCTGGAGTTCTTCAACACCCACCCGTTCCTCGTCACCTTTGTTATGGGCATCGTGCTTTCGCTCGAGCAGAACAAGGTTGACATCCCCACGATCCGCGCCGTCCGTGTCGCCGCAATGGGCCCGCTCGGTGGTATCGGTGACGCCCTGTTCTGGCTGACGCTCGTGCCTATCACGGCCGGCATCACCTCCAACATGGCCATCAACGGCAACGCCGCTGCGCCGATCATCTTCCTGGTGATCTTCAACGCCGTTCAGTTCGCTCTGCGCTTCTGGCTCATGAACTGGTCCTACAAGCTTGGCACCAGCGCTATTGACGCTCTGACCGCCAACATGCAGGCCTTCACGCGTGCCGCTTCCATCATGGGCGTCTTCGTCGTCGGTTGCCTGGTCGTCACCATGGGTGGCACCCAGATCAACCTCCAGATCCCCAACGGCACCACCCGCGGCCTCTCCGCTACTACCGTGATCGTCTCCGAGAAGGAGGCCGAGAACTTCACCGGTATGGAGGGCATCGATACCGAGACCGCTGAGGCCGGTACCATCGCCATGACCGATAAGGATGGCAACGCCCTTACCGCTTCCGATGCCGACGGCAACGCTGTCGAGTGCGGCGTCACCGATCTGGGCAACGGCATGGAGTCCGTGACCTACGGCACCGTTACCGAGGATCCGGTCAACTTCTCTGTTGCCGACACCCTCAACACCATCGTCCCGAAGCTCGTCCCGCTTATGCTTACGCTGCTGCTTTACTACATGTTCGCTAAGCACAGCTGGACCCCGACCAAGGGCATTCTCCTGCTCTTCGTCCTTGGCATCCTGGGCGCTGGCCCGCTTGGTCTCTGGCCGAGCATCTGGTAAGGCTCTAGCTTGAGGGGTGTGTCCCTACGCGGCTCACACCCCGACCCCTTAAGCCATGTGTATGTTAAAAGCCGCGTGCTCGAAAGAGCGCGCGGCTTTTGTTTTCTTGATGATTCGGGTGTTGCAGACTGATAATGCTTAACACCCTAGGTAGTTAGCCGAATTCGAGCAAAAGGGAGGATAGGATGGCGATCGGAGCGCGTAAGCAACCGCTGTACGATCAGCTGGTCGATATTCTGACCGAAAAGATCGACCATGAATATCGCGCCGGTGACATGATTCCTTCCGAGCGCGAACTTTCGGAGCGCTATGGTCTCTCGCGCACTACGGTACGCCTGGCTCTGCAGGAACTGGAGCGTTTAGGACTGGTGGTTCGGCAGCACGGTCGCGGTACCTTTGTGACCGACCGTTCGGCAAAAGCAACCAATCTTATGCAGTCCTACAGCTTTACTGAGCAGATGCGCGCGATGGGTCGCGACCCCGAGACCACGATTCTCGAGTTTTGCGAGATGGAGGCCGATAAAAATCTGGCCGAGCATATGGGATTGCGTATCGGTGATCGCATTTTTAAGCTTAAGCGCCTTCGTTCTGCCGATAACATGCCCATGATGGTCGAACGCAGCTATCTACCGGTTCGTCAATTTCTGTCCCTAAAGCGACCACTGCTGGAGCGTAAGCCGCTTTACGATGTGATTGAGCAAGACTTTCAGCAAAAGATTCGCGTGGCCGAAGAGGAGTTCTATGCGAGCATAGCCCGTCCCACCGACGCCCACCTTTTGGGAATTGTCGAGGGCTCGCCTGTGCTCGATTTGGTCAGGACTACGTATAACGAGTCAAACGAGGTTGTGGAGTATACACTCTCGGTTGCTCGTGCCGATCAGTTTAAATACAAGGTTTACCACCAGCGTAGCAACTAGTGTCCGCATCGTTTCCATATGATGATTCTTTGCATTTAACTGGTTACTACCAGATAACCAACTGAAGTGTATAATTGCACGTCAGAGGATTACTTCTAGAGAGAGGTATTAGAAATGTTCGAGAAGAGTGTCGAGGAGCTCACCGAGCTCGGCGCCCAGATCACCACGGCCGAGATTGCTCAGCAGCCCGAGCTTTGGCGTGATACGCTCAACATCTATCGCGAGAACAAGGAGGCCATCGAGGCCTTCCTGGCCGAGGCTCGCGCTATGGGCGAGGGTCGTCTGTCCGTTGTCTTCACCGGTGCCGGTACGTCCGACTACGTTGGCGATACCTGCGCCCCGTACCTGCGTCACGCTGGCAACACTGATCTCTACGACTTTAAGCCCATCGCCACGACCGACATCGTGAGCGCTCCGCGCGACTTCCTGCGCGCCGAGGATCCCACGCTCGTGGTTTCCTTTGCCCGCTCTGGCAACAGCCCCGAGAGCCTTGCCGCCGTTGCCGTTGCCAAGGAGCTCGTCCACAACGTCAAGTTCCTCAACATCACCTGCGCTCCCGAGGGCAAGCTCGCCGTCGAGTCTGCCGATGATCCCAATGCGCTGACGCTGCTCATTCCGCGCGCCAACGACAAGGGCTTCGCCATGACCGGTTCTTATTCCTGCATGACCCTGCTCTCCACCCTTATTTTCGACACTGCCTCTGACGAGCAGAAGGCCGAGTGGGTCGAGACCATCGCCAAGATGGGCGAGGAGGTTATCGCTCGCGAGTCCGAGGTCGCCGATTACCTCGCTGGCGACTTCAACCGCGTGACCTACCTGGGCTCCGGCTCCTTTGGCGGCCTTGCTCAGGAGAGCCAGCTTAAGATTCTCGAGCTTGCTCACGGCCTGGTTGCCACTTCTTACGACACTTCCATGGGCTATCGTCACGGACCCAAGTCCTTCGTCGACGATAAGACGCTCGTCTTCGTGTTCGTCAACAACGACGCCTACACCCGTCAGTACGACATCGACATCCTCAACGAGATCGGTGGCGACAAGATCGCTCAGCACACCGTCGCCGTTCAGCAGGAAGGTGCCACCGTCTATGAGGGTGAGTCCTTCACCTTTAAGGGCTACGAGGCACTTCCCGAGGGCTACCTTGCTCTGCCGTTCGTGATGTTTGCCCAGGCTATCAGCCTGCTTAACTCCGTCCGCGTGGGCAACACGCCCGATACGCCGAGCCCCACCGGCACGGTCAACCGCGTGGTTAAGGGCGTGACGATTCACCCCTTCACCGCTTAATCGCGTCCCCCTGTAAGGGCGCCCGTCCGCTCATAACGGCGGGCGGGCGCTTTTTGTTTTACGTGTGCTGGGTATAAGCATCACCACAGTCAACTGCTTTAGAAGCAAGGAGTGCATATGAGCACGTACGCAATTAAGGCTGACAAGTTCTTCTTGCCGGCAGGCCCGCAACTGGGCGGCTATCTTATGGTCGAGGATGGCGTCTTTGGCGCCTGGCAGGCCGACGAGCCCTCTTGCGAGATTAAGGACTACACGGGATCGTGGATTGCGCCGGGTATGGTCGATACTCACATCCACGGCTTCTACAACCACTCAACTACCGATAACGATCCCGAGGGCATCGATATCAGCTCGACCGAGCTCGCCCGTCGCGGTACCACCAGCTGGCTGCCCACGACGTTCACCGATGGCGTCGAGCAGATCAAGGACGCCTGCGCCGCTATCGCTCAGGCGGACGAGGGCCGCGGCCCCGACTTCTGCGGTGCACGCATTCAGGGCATCTACCTGGAGGGCCCCTTCTTTACCATGAAGCATGTGGGCGCGCAGAACCCCGCTTATCTGATTGACCCCTCTGAGGAGGTCTTCGACCAGTGGCAGGAGGCTGCGGGTGGTCGCATCGTTAAGAGCGCCATGGCGGCCGAGCGCGACGGTGCCGCTGCTTATGCGGCTGCGCTGAACGCCAAGGGCGTGGTGACCAGCATCGGTCACTCCGACGCCACCTATGATGAGTGCATCGCCGCCATCAACGCCGGTGCCAGCTGCTTTACGCATACCTATAACGGCCAGCGCGGGCTGCATCACCGCGAGCCCGGTGTCGTGGGTGCTGCCATGTCCACGCCCGAGACCTACGCCGAGATCATCTGTGACGGCAAGCACGTAAATCCTGCCGCCATCAAGGCGCTGCTGCAGGCAAAGGGCTGGCAGCACACGGTGCTCATCACCGACTGCCTGGGTTGCGGTGGCATGCCCGAGGGCAGCTACACCAGTGGTGGTATGGACGTCATCATGAAGGACAACCTGTGCTGGCTCGCCGACGGCAAGAGCATTGCCGGCTCGGTGCTCACGCTTGCCCAGGGCGTCAAGAACATCGTTGACTGGGGCATCGCCAGCGCCGATATCGCCATTCGCATGGCAACCGAGGTGCCGGCACGCTCCGCGCACATCGAGGATAAGTGCGGCAGCATCATGCCGGGTCGCGACGCCGACTTTGTCGTGTTCGACCATGAGCTCACCCTCGTCGAGACGTATGTTGGCGGCCAGAGCGTCGGCAACGCCTTTACCGAGTAACGATAGAAAAAGACGGCGGGCCCGAATCTGCTCGGACCCGCCGTATGGGTTAAACGCTCAAAAGCACCTTCACAGTTACAGCTTGTTAGCGATCTTCTTTGCCGTGCGCTTAACGCCGGCCACCAGGCCTCCCGCAGGATGCTCCTTCTCGTATGCTAGGCGCTTTTCGCGCTTGGCGTACTCTTCGACGATGATGTCGCCATACTCGTCTTCGATCTTGTCGAAGAAGTCGACGGCGCCCTTAATTTCCTCAGCGGTTGGGTGTCCCTTTTGGACACCGCCGGTGAGTTTGAACGGCCCCCACGTATCAAAGCCGGGGCAGCCGTAGACACCCATAAAGATGGCCTGCCTCATGCGGCAGATGCCATCGATATCCTTGCCGTACCACTTGTTTTTGCCGCCATAGGTCATAAGGCCAAACACCTTGTCCTGCGGCTGCAGCACGTTCGTGAGCACGCGTGCCATGTCCTTGTCGATCTCGGAGTAATAGATGCCCGTGGCGACACCGATCAGATGGTATTCGTGCAGGTCGGGATACTCGTTTTTGCCGAGCGCCTTGACGTCGAGGGTATCGATCTCGGGGTGTGCCTCGACGATGGCGTCCACGAGCTTTTTCGTATTGCCGTGATGGCGCGAGGCGTAGAGGATGATGGTTCGCATAAGAAGGCCTTTCAGCTGTAATTGCATCAATGTCTGTATGGTACCCCGTTGCATGGCTGGGATACCGGACGCATCGATGAACGTGCGGGTTTGTCCTTTGGTTAGGGCCGAGACGGGTACTTGCGAGCAAAAAGCAGTTGTTCGAAAGGATGGGCAATGGAATACGCTCTCTCCAACGATTCAATTTCTATTAAGGTGTCCACGGCTGGTGGTTCGTTTACCTCGATTGAGGCTGGAGGTCGCGAGTACTTGTGGCAGGGCGATCCCGCCGTGTGGTCCGGCCAAGCACCGATTTGCTTCCCGATTTGCGGAGGCTTGCGCGACAACAGCGCCATGACGTTTGCCGGGCATCACGTGAAGCTCGCCCGCCACGGCTTTGCGCGCAAGCAGGAGTGGAAACTGTTGAGCCAGAGCGAGAACGAGCTGGCGATGTGCCTGGCTTCGGAGGATAACGCTGCGTTGCTGAGCGATTATCCGTACCCGTTTAAGCTTGTCGCCCGTTATACGCTCGAGGATACCGCCGTGCGCGTCTCCTATGAGGTGACCAACGAGGGAACCGAGGACATGCCGTTCTTTATCGGCGGTCATCCTGGCTTTAGGTGTCCGCTCGATGAGGGCGAGGCCTATACGGACTACGAGCTGCGCTTTGAGAAAGACGAGGCTGCGGAGCTCTGCACCGCCGTTCCCTCGACTGGATTGATTGACGTCGCAGACCGCTCCAAGAACCCCATGGTGGGAAAGACGCTGCCCCTGTCGCACGAGCTCTTCGATTTTGCGGAGACCATCTTTGACGTGCTCGAGAGCCGTCAGGTCACGCTTTCCAAGAAGGGCGAGGACAAAGGCGTTCGCCTGAGCTTTGAGGGTTTCCCGTATCTCATTGTGTGGAGTAAGCCCGAGGGCGATTTTGTGGCAGTTGAGCCCTGGGGCGGCCTTTCGACCTGCTCCGATGAGGACGACGTGCTTGAGCACAAGCGCGGCTGCCTTATCGCCAAGCCCAAAGAAACCATCGTGCGCTCGTTCACGATTGAGATCCTGTAATTCCGTTTTGTCGACTCGTATCGCGAGGCACAAGGAGCCTGCGAGATAAGGAGCTAAAAATGATCCTCACCGTTACGATGAACCCGTCTGTCGATACGCGCTATCAGCTCGATGAACTCGTCATCGACGACGTCAACCGCGTGACACCCGAAAAGACCGCCGGCGGCAAGGGCCTTAACGTTGCCCGCGTCCTGGGCCAGCTGGGCGACGACGTTGTGGCAACCGGCCTGCTTGGTGGTCATATGGGCGCCTATATGGAAGAGCTCATGGATGCCAACGGCATTAAGAATGATTTTGTGCCCATCAAGGGCGAGACCCGCATCTGCCTCAATATCCTTCATGCCGGCAACCAGACCGAGCTGCTCGAGAGCGGCCCGACGATTGCCCCCGAGGAGCTCGATGCCTTTACCGCAAAGTTCGCCGAGCTTGCGGGCAAGGCCGACGTCGTCACCATTTCGGGTTCGCTGCCCCGCGGTGTCGAGGCAGACTACTATGCCAAGATCACGGGCATTGCCGAGAACGCCGGAGCCAAGGTGCTGCTCGATACCTCGGGTGCTTCGCTCGAGGCCGCCCTTAAGTCCGAAATTAAGCCCGAGCTGGTCAAGCCTAACCTGACCGAGATCAACGGCCTTCTGGGCACGAGCTTTACCACCGACGATGTGGACGAGCTCCGCGCCGCGCTTGCCTCTGATGCCCGCTTCTCCGATATCCCCTGGGTCGTCGTGTCCATGGGCGCTGCCGGTTCCGTTGGCTTCCACAATGGCCGTGCGTTCCGCGCAAAGACGCCCGATATCCCTGCCGTTAACGCTACGGGCTCTGGCGATTCGACCATTGCCGGCTTCGCACATGCGATTGCTGCCGGCGCCGACGACGAGACGGTGCTGCGTACCGCCAACACCTGCGGCAAGCTCAATGCCATGGATCCCATGACCGGCCATCTAGTCATGGACCGTTGGGACGAGGTCTACAACGGCGTTGTCGTGACCGAGCTGTAGGAGCTTGTGCTGCGGCCCCGGCATCGCTTGCTAGCTCATGTCGACGACAAGTGCGATAGCATTATGTCGGGGCGCGACGCCGACGTTGTCGTGTTCAGTCCCGACCTTACCCTGGTCGAGACGTATGTGGGCGGCAACAGCTTTGGTAATGCGTTTGCCGAGTAGCCGCCAAGGAAACGATCCGAGAGGGGATTTAGATGATTTACGGTGCACTGGGTGATATCGAGGAGTACCGCGGAATGCTCAAGGGCCTCGACGTGCTGATCGACTGGCTCGAGGAGAACGATCCGGCGGAGCTCGAGGTCGGCAGCCATCCGATTCTGGGCGACAAGGTCTTTGCGAACGTCATGGCTCCCACGACGCGTCCCGAGGCCGAGGCTCACTACGAGACGCACCAGCGCTATCACGACCTGCAGATCGACATTGAGGGTCGCGAGGCCTTTAAGGTTGCCACGGGCAGCCTGACGCTGGTTCAGGAGTTTGACGAGAAGGACGACTACGATCTGGTCGATTCCGACGCCTCGATTGCCGGCGATCTTGCCGACGACAAGTTTGCGCTGTTTGTTGCCGGCGAGCCTCACATGCCCACGCTCGAGTTCCCGGGCGATGGCGCACAGCCGGTCAAGAAGATCTGCTTTAAGCTGCTTGCAGACGCTTACTGGGAGGAGTAACGCACTGCTCGGCTGAGCTGCTCGTCTGATGACGTGATTCCATTGAGGAGCGCGCTTGAGCTCCGTTAATCGCGGTTCCCTTGGGGATTGCGGTTGGCGGGGCTCTTTTGTTGAGTAGGGGAGTTGCCGGCGGCGTTGTGCTTGGATTGGCGGATATGCGCCCGAAATTGGCAACAAAAAAGCCACCCGAAGGCGGCTATCTTGTGCAATGGAGCCAGCGACCGGGCTCGAACCGGTGACCCCCGCTTTACGAGAGCGGTGCTCTACCAACTGAGCTACGCTGGCGGCCATATGGTGACGCAACTGAGGCGTCAACGGCTGTCTATGATACGGGACATCGCAAATCCGCGCAAGTGTTCTGACGGCTTTTCTCACTTTAAATGCACTAATATT
>CAVEET010000003.1:0-30770 GCA_963614835.1 Bulleidia sp.
GCAGAGCGTCCGACATACAAGCTCAGGTTTCTCGATCCCAAGAAGCGCTTTCCGGCGATGCCCGAGCAGCCCGCGGGGCGCTCGTATGGTGTTGTCTGGAAAGTCTTTGGCGAGGATCAGCATGAATCTTGTTATGTCGTCGAATTCGTTGGCAAAAGCCATGTGTCGCTTTTGGGCTACGTAAGCGTTTCGGGTGAGGTGTACAAGGTGGACCGCCCCGTTAGCGAGGCTCCGCTGCCCAACGATCCCGACATGGAGCTGGTCCTTGACGAGTCGGATTCCAGTATTGGTGAGATTATGGTAAGGGAAGCCAACGGTGCAATGCGTACGTGTGCGCAAACTGCCGGCTCTCCCGAAGGCCCCATGCGCGAGCAGTCCGACCACGAGACATGGAATTCGACCCGCGCCCTTCCTTACGGCGAGTTCATGGCCTCGATGTTCTTGCGCTACGTGATATTTGCCAACTCCGAAAGCGCTATTGCGAACACGGCGGGCGTCGACGGTCTCGATGCGGACATGCAAAACGTTGTCGACAAAATAAAGCTCGTAAAGTTGCCCGAGCCGGTCGAGGTGTTTTTGGGCTTTAACACGGCACCGCTACCTGACGCTATCGAGACGCTGCTCTACCGTGTCGACCATGCCGAGAATCCGAGCGGTATCGAGCGTTATGCCGCCGCCCTTATGAGCGAGGTCGACTTGCCCCGTCTGCGCACCATTGCCGCCAAGTCCGAAATGAGCCTGGCTCGCATTGATCGCTCAAAGCTTTTCTATCTCAATTTTGATCGTAGCCTGCTGGATCAGGACGAGATTGACATGCTGCTCGCCATCGAGTGCCGTCTCAACCGCCTCTCCGGCATCCTTGAGCGCATCGGGGCCGGATTGGCCCCTGCGGCATCCTCGCCGAGCCTTGAGGGCTGCGCGCTCTTTGATGCGTGGCATATCGCCAAGACGACCAACGATGTTCCCCGACTGCTCGATACGGCCTCGAGCGATAACCCGTGGGGCAAACCGGGTACGGTGGCTTGCCAGCCGGGCGGTGAGTGGGATGTGCGTACCCGCTTCGCGCGTATCGTCGAGGCACTTAACGTGGTCACACGGCTCGACTATACCTATCGGGCAAACGTTGCCGAGGGGATTATGCTCGTTCGGTTTGGGCGGTCTGTCGTGGATGCCATGCCACAACGTGAATACGACGCTCAGGATGACGCCTGGCGCGAGCTGGACGAGGACATGCGCGCGATCTGGGCCGCGGAGCACGATGCGCGCGTGGCACTTACGCTTGCGGCAGCGTGTTTTGCCGCGGGCACCTGCATCACGCGCTGCTATGTGCAGATTGCTGCTCCCGACAGTGAGCAGGGCGAGCGCGTTGTCGCAACGTATTTCTTTGGGCGCGCGGCCTATCTGGCCGATTGCGTGCCTGTCGCCAAGGATCTTGAGAGCATGGACATGGACGATATGCCGTGCAAGCGTGTGCTTGAGGCGTATGAGTCAACCGCTCCGGAGACGATTGAGCCTGCGGAGGTTCATGCTCGTCCGCGTGATGACCATCGCACACTGCCGCCGGCGCTGCGCGATCTGCTGCTTGCCGATACGGCTGACGAGTTGGAGGTCATGGAAGAGGACGACGACCCATACGTGGCCCGCGTTGTTGAATTGCGCGAGCAGGCAAAAGTCGACCGTACAGGTGCCTTTGAAGGCTTTTCCCGTCTTGTCGAGGAGTTGGAGGCTAAGTGCGCCGTCGCCGAGCTTTTGGCGACAGGTCCGGTTCAAACGCAGTTTTGCGATAACCAGCTGGTGCGCATGGTGCTACCGGTGTTGGAAGAAGACCGCTCTGTGCGAATCCTTCGTGCGCCCGATGCGCTGTACTTTGCCCAGCACGAGATCTGCAGCTTTTACGTCGAGCAAGAGGACTTTGAACGAGCGCTGCCCGAGGTGCGCCATCTTTACGATCTGGCGCGCTCGTCCATGCAATCGCACTTTGCGCTCATCAACGTTCTTGCGCGTCTGGAGCGCTTTGACGAGATTATCGAGGTGGCGCGCCACGGCCTACGTATTGCCAGCGATCGCTCTGCAATCGGCTACCTGTTCTATCGCCTGGCGTTTGCCTATTGGAATTGCGATCAGCTCGACCTTGCGCTGGCTTGTTACCGTCTGGTGCCACGTGGCGAGGAGTCGGGCAGCAGCGCGCTGGAAGAAATGCAGGGCCTTATGAACGAGATGGGCGTCAGCGAGCCTCCGACGTTCGAGGAAGCGGTCGAGACCATTCGCAAGGCTGGACTCGAGCTGCCGCCAGTGTCCGCCGTGACGAATCAGCTGGCAGATGCCGCTGTTCAACTGGTCGACAACGGCTTCTTTTTCCTGGCACGCGGTTGCATCTTCCAAATGTGGCGCACCATGGGCAACGACGAGCTCGGCTCCCTCAACCGCTCGCTGGGGTAGGCGAAGCTTCCAATGAGGAAAGGATGCTAGGCAATTAGAAAATTTCCTCTTGCCCATCTTAGGCTGTTTGGTTACTATAGAACGGCTGTTACGGAGAGCTGACCGAGAGGCCGAAGGTGCTCGCCTGCTAAGCGAGTATGCCCCAAAAGGGCATCTGGGGTTCGAATCCCCAGCTCTCCGCCAGTACGAATTTGAAGAAGGGTCCCATTTGGGGCCCTTTTTTGTGCGGAGAAAGGAGGCTGGGGATTCGAACCCTCAAAATTGAGGCGCCCCGTTGGACGCCTCATTTGGTTCGATGTGATATCGCTCCGGCCCTACGCCTTGGGCGCCTTGGCTACGGTCTCGCTCTCGGCTGTGAGCGGGCGGTTGTCGATGCGGCGGCCCAAGCGATCGAGCTTCACGAGCAGCCATTCAATGGGATTCGGCCCTGCGCCTTCCTCGTCGGCAACCAGGTCCATGACGGCGATCTTGGTGCCGTCCTGCTTGAGTGTAACGCTGCCCACCTTGTCGCCCACATGCACCGTGCCCGAAAGATCGTCGTAGCTAACCTTTTCGGTCACCTCGCCGGCAAGAGAAAACACGGTCGCTTGCGCCGTGGGATCGGCGAGCGTGGCGTCGATTGTCTTATCCGTCCAGTCGGTTTGACTAATGCGCGCCATAAGCGGGTTGCCGTTGGCGGTCTTTTCTTGCGTGTTGGCGATTGCGACCGTCACCTTGTGACCGTAGTACCAGTTGGCAAGGGTGGCGGTATCGGTAAAGCGCTGATCGGTGGTGGTGGAGTTCAAAATAACGGTGTAGATCTCGTCGCCGTCGCGGTTGTAGGCGCTCGTAAAGCAATAGCCCGCGTCGTCGGTGGTGCCGGTCTTGCCGCCGATGTTGCCATCTTGGCCCAGCAAATAGTTATGCGTGTCCATGGAATGCGAATGGTCGGTGCCGTCGGCGCCCGTGACCTCGATCCAGGAATCCTCGCTCGCTACGACCTCGCGGATCGTGTCGTTTTTCATGGCCTCCTGCATCATCAGCGCTACGTCGTGTGCGGTTGAGTGCATATTGCCAGCCCACTCATCAAAGTCCAGACCATGCGGGTTTTCAAAAAGCGTACCGGTACAGCCGAGCTTCTTAGCGCGCTCGTTCATGGCCTTCACAAATGTGGCCTCGGCGTCTTTGGTCTTGGGGTCGATCTTCTTGCCCACATATTCGGCGAGCACGATGGCGGCGTCGTTGCCCGAGGGAATCATCAGACCGCGTAGTGCCTGCTCCACGGTAAGCTCGTCGCCTTCGAGCAAGCCGGCGGTCGAATTACCCACGGTGGCTGCGGCGTTGCTCACCGTGACCTTCTCGTCCATCTTGCAATTCTCGACGGTTAGGATTGCGGTCATGACCTTGGTGATCGAGGCGATTTTGACCTGCTCATCGGCGCCGCGCCCATAGTAGACGGTACCGTCTTTGCCCATGACGAGGGCATTGGTCGCATCGATATCGGGCAGGTTTTCGGCCGTGATGCCGCGCGCATCGGCGGTTTTGCCGCAAACATTGTCGGTCGTGAGCACTTGGGCGCCGGCGACGGTGGGCGCGCCAGCGGCAAGGGCGATAGCGCAGACAAAGCCGGCGGCAAGCTGGGCTGAGCGCTTTGCAAAAGAGGTGAGGGACTTCACAGATTTCGCTTTCGACGGGATGGTCTCTTCTGAAACTAGAGTATATCGTTTGCCGGCGTCGGCGATCATCGCGTGCGTGCGTGGCCCACATCCGCGTTCGAACGGGCACAAGGGTGCTTAAGACCGACTTAATCACCCACGCTTGTTGTGTGTGGCGTGCGTCGCCTCAGGCATAATGGAGCGCGAGAGGAGCACGCATGAACGAGCGCATACTGGTAGTTGATGACGAAAAGGCCATCGCCGACTTGGTTGGCATCTACCTTACAAAAGAGGGCTTTGATGTCCAGATTGCCTATAGCGGGGCCGATGCTGCCAAGGCGATTTTGGAGCAGGAGTTCGATTTGGCGCTGCTAGATGTCATGCTGCCCGATATCGATGGGTTTGAGCTGCTGCGTACGATCCGTTCCAGCCATACCTATCCCGTGATCATGCTGACGGCGCGCGATGCCCAGCAAGACAAGATCGGGGGCCTTTCGCTTGGCGCGGACGATTACGTGGTTAAGCCGTTCCGTCCGCTGGAGCTCATCGCGCGCGTGCACGCTCAGCTTCGCCGCTACACCAGCTACGGTAGCCGTGCACAGGCGGCCGAGTCGCCGACCATTCAGCTCGACGGCTTGGAGATCAACCGCGACGCTCGTTCCGTGACGGTGGACGGTGCACCGGTACGCCTCACACCCACCGAGTATTCAATCTTGCTGTATCTGGTCGAGCATCGCGGCAGCGTGGTGGCCGTGGAGGACCTGTTCCGCGCGGTGTGGAGCGAGGATTTTATGCCCGGCTCCAACAATACGGTGATGGTGCACATTCGCCACTTGCGCGAAAAAATCGGCGACGACGCACAAAAGCCACGCTTTATCAAAAACGTCTGGGGCGTCGGCTACATCATCGAATAGCGCCTTTGATGGTGGGGAAGTGGATATGACAAAAGACGATAGGCAGGCATTCGAGGTACCCGATCGGCTCTTTGAATACGTGAGGTCGGTCGTCGACAACCGCGCGCTTGCAACGGTGCTGCTCTTTTTGCTGAGCCTGCTGCTGATTGGCATCGACAACATCGCCGGAATCTTGACGGTGCTGCTTGCCGGCTTTTTGCTGATCGATCGATTTGAGATCGTGCGCCGCTGCATGGTGATTGGCGGCGCCGCGTGGGCCATGACGTTGGCGATTGGCGCCATGGCGCTCGGCGGCATCGAAGGGCCGGTGCTGTTCGATGCCGGCTTTGTATTCAACATGCTTGGCTTTGTGCTGGCGCTTGCCGCGTGCGTGCTGTTCTTGTGTGGCCGCGCCCTGTACTACCAGGGCTACGAACAGGGCGAGCAGCATGCCGATTGTGTGCTGGCCGCTCGTATTCAAGATCGCCTGATCGATCACCCCGACACCTGGGACAACATCGACGGCGACTTCTTGGAGGTCGAGGGCGCCCTTAACCGCGTGCGTGACCGTGAGCGCAAGGTGCAACAGGCCTTGCGTGACGAGTCGCATCGCAAGGACGATCTGGTCACGTACTTGGCACATGACCTACGCACCCCGCTTGCCAGTGTGGTGGGCTATCTTTCGCTGCTGCAAGAGGCTCCTGAGCTGCCGGTTGAGCAACGTGCGCACTTTACGGGCGTGGTTCTCGACAAGGCGCACCGGCTCGATGCACTCATCGAAGAGTTCTTCGATATCACGCGCTTTGACTTCCACGATATCGTGCTCACGCGCGGCTATGTTGATCTGGGGTTGCTGCTGGCTCAGGTGGCTGACGAGTTCTATCCCATCCTCAACGAGCAGCATAAGGAAGCCCAAGTTGATATCCACGAGGACCTGACGGTGCTCGTGGATGGCGACAAGATGGCTCGCGTGTTCAACAACATCATGAAAAACGCCGTCGCCTATAGCTATGAGGGCTCGACTATCACGATTGAGGCCGGGCGCCAAGACGATGGCGGCGTGCGCGTTCGCTTTATCAATCAGGGCGATCCTATCCCTGCGGCTAAGCTCAAGGTGATCTTTGAGAAGTTCTATCGCCTGGATGCGGCGCGTGCGACCAATCGCGGTGGTGCCGGTCTGGGCCTTGCTATTGCCAAGGAGATCATCGCGGCACACGGCGGTACCGTTGCATGTGAATCGACGCCCGAACACACGATATTCACCATCGAGCTGCCCGCCGCATAGCCAGCGTGCCCTTACAAACACTTGACAATGCGCTCACGTGCATATGAGCCGCGATTTCTACTATCGATACTGCTGAATTGATATCGATGTGGAGGTATGCGGTATGACGGCTGCTGCGGCTGTGGAGCCCACGGAGCTTGAAGAACTCATGGAAGCGCAGGCCGAGGCCGCGCACGAGCGCGAGGTTGGGGATGCGACTCGCCCCACGGCAGAGGATCTTGCCGCCTCGCCGACGCGCATCGACGTCGAGGGCCTCGACCTGTTCTATGGCGACCATCATGCGCTCAAGGACGTGAATATCAAGATCCGCGACAAGCAGATCACCTCATTTATCGGGCCTTCGGGCTGCGGAAAGTCCACGTTGCTGCGCTGCTTTAACCGCATGAACGACGGCATCAAGGATTGCCGTATCGAGGGCAAGATTGCGCTCGATGGTCAAGATATCCTGGGCGATTACGACATCTGCCGTTTGCGCCAGCGCGTGGGCATGGTGTTCCAGCGCCCCAACCCGTTTCCCATGAGCATCTACGACAACGTCGCCTATGGGCCGCGCGGTATGGGTGTGCGCGACCGCGTCGTGCTCGACGAGCTGGTCGAGGACTCCCTTCGTCGCGCTGCGCTATGGGATGAGGTCAAGGACAAGCTCAAAGAGTCGGGTCTGGGTCTTTCGGGCGGCCAGCAGCAGCGTCTGTGCATCGCCCGCGCGCTGGCCGTGCAGCCCGACATTCTGCTGATGGACGAGCCGACCTCGGCACTCGACCCTGTGTCGACGCTGGTGGTGGAGCAGCTGGCCTGTGAGCTCAAAGAGACCTGCACGCTCGTGGTCGTTACGCACAATATGCAGCAGGCGGCGCGTATCTCCGATTCGGTCGCATTCTTTTTGCTGGGTGAGCTGGTGGAGCACGCGCCCACCGCGCAACTCTTCAAGAATCCGACCGATCCGCGCACGGCGGATTATTTGACGGGGCGTTTTGGCTGATACCATCTAGTAAAGGTACCTTTAGGGTTAAGATGCGGTCATGCCGGCCGCAAAGGGGTTCAACATGATCTATTACGTCGAGGACGATGACAACATCAGGGATTTGACGGTCTATGCGCTGCGCAAGCAGGGGATCGAGGCCGAAGGCTTTTCGTGCGACGGTGAGTTTAAGGCTGCCGTGGCGCGACGGGTGCCCGATGCTGTGCTGCTCGATATCATGCTGCCCGATACCGATGGTTTGGCGATTATGCGCCGCCTCCGCGCCGACCGCCTGACGGCGACGGTGCCCATCATGATGCTTACCGCCAAGGATACCGAGCTCGACAAGGTGATGGCGCTCGATGGCGGTGCCGACGATTACCTGACTAAGCCGTTTTCGCTCATGGAGCTTGCGAGCCGCTGCCGCGCACTGCTGCGTCGCGGCGGCATGGTCAAGCAGGCGAGCGATGTGCTCAGCGTGGGCGACATCGTGCTCTCGCCCAGCCATCGCGAGGTGACCGTTGCCGGCGAGCCGCTTAAGCTCACCCTGCGCGAGTTCGACCTGCTCGAGTACCTCATGCGCAAGCCCGGCGTGGTTTTTACCCGCGAGTCGTTGCTGCAGAGCGTGTGGGGCTGGGACTTCGACGGCGGTTCGCGCACCGTTGACGTGCACGTGCAGACGCTTCGCCAAAAACTGGGCGAGCATGCCAGCGCCATCGAGACCGTGCGCGGCGTGGGCTACCGCTTGGCCGAGCCTTCTGCCGGCGATGGTGCCAAAGGCGACGACACCGCGGCCACCGCATCGGAGGAGTAACCCGTGGTCTTCGCCCCCCAGGGAAAACATACGCTGTCGCACCGCGTTTTTGTGACGATCTTTGTCTGCGCCATGGCGGTTATCGTGGCGTTTACGGTGCTGGGTGCGTTCTTTGTGCAAAACACCTTGGCGGATGCCACGAGTGCCAATCTGGCGCAGGAAACCGAGCTCATTGCTGCCGCTCTCGACGAACAGCAGGAGCCCATCCCGTTCTTGCGTAGTCTCGATCGCGAGGACTTGCGCATCACGCTGATTAACAAGGATGGATCGGTTGCCTACGACAACGAGGCGTCGCCTTCCACACTGCCCAACCATGGCGATCGCCCCGAGGTCATCGAGGCCTTTGAGAGTGGTTTGGGTTCCGCGGAGCGCGCAAGCTCTACGCTCGACGAGATTATGCTGTATCGCGCCGTCGCCCTTGATAACGGCCAGGTTGTCCGCTTGGCGCAGGCCCAGCCTGGCGTTGCGGCGATTTTGCTGTCGATGGTGGCGCCGATGCTGCTTATCGCAGCAGCGGGTGCGGTACTCTCGTTTTTTATGGCGCGCCGCGAGTCCCGTGCCATCATCGCGCCGTTGCAAGAGGTGGATTTGGACCACCCACGCCGTAGCTATGAGCACGCCTATGCCGAGATGGTCCCCATGCTTGAGCGTATCGAGTCGCAGCGCCAGGAACTCAAGCGCCAAATGGCGGTGCTAGCGGACAACGACCGTATGCGCCGCGAGTTCACGGCGAATATCACCCATGAGCTCAAGACGCCGCTTACGGCGATTTCGGGCTATGCCGAGCTCATCGCAAACGGCATGGTCGAGGGCGAGGGCGACCTGCGCAACTTTGGCGGTCGCATCTATCGTGAGGCGGGCCGCTTGGCAGCGCTTGTCAACGATATCCTTACGCTGTCTAACTTGGACGAGGCCGAGCGTGCAACTGAGGGCGAGGCGGTGCCCATTGGTTCCACGGAGCCTATTGAGCTCTCGCGTGCCATCTACGCGGTTGAGCAGCGTCTTGAACAGGTCGCCCGTCAGGCGAATGTGACGATAAGTCATGAGACCAAGCCTGTGGTCATCGAGGGCGTGTCGCGCTTGATTGACGAGCTCATCTATAATCTGGCAAGCAACGCCATCCGCTACAATCGACCCGGCGGTACGGTTACGCTGCAGTGCGGCACCAACGACGAAGGCCATCCGTTCCTTGCGGTCGCCGACACGGGAATCGGTATCGCGCCTGAAGAACAGGGCAAGGTATTTGAGCGGTTCTATCGCGTGGACAAGAGTAGGTCCAAGGCACGCGGCGGAACCGGTCTGGGGCTTGCCATTGTCAAGCATGCGGCCCTGTATCATCACGCCACGCTCGATCTGTCGAGCGAGTTGGGCGTGGGAACCACCATTACGGTGACGTTTCCCATACAGCAGGACGAGCCATTCGCATAGCGATACAACATAGATATTGATGCAGACGCCGCATTTGACTTTCGGGTGCGGCGTTGTTGTGCAATTTTACGATTGCTTCCGACATTTTTACAGGAGAGCCTGTTTCTTATGTATAGAGTTTGGTCTCGGTAAAAAGATGCGATAACATACGGACAGTTTTGTCAATCCGAACTGGGGAAATGAAAGGCAAGCTGCATGACCCTTCTCGAACTGTTCCAGCTGCTCAAAAAGCACCTTCAGCTGGTCATCGCCCTTCCGGTGGTCTGCGCGATCGCCATGGGCATCGTGTCCTTCGTTGCGATGGACAACACCTACACCGCGACGACGAGCATGTACATTCTCGCCAAGACCGACGATAGCGGCCAGATGAGCTACAACGATCTCTCGGCGAGCCAGATGCTTTCCAACGATATCGCCACGCTGCTGGATAGCGATAGCGTTAAGAGCGGCGCCGCCAAGGAACTGGGCCTCACCGATCTGGATGACTACAAGGTGTCTGTTTCCTCCGAGACCACCACGCGTGTCATTACGCTTTCGGTTACCGGCACCGATGCCAAGGAGACGGCTAAGGTCGCAAAGGCCATGGCCAGCTCGGTGAGTACGGTCGCTCAGAACGTCGGCGCTGCCCAGAGCATCAACGTTATCGACGAGGCTAAGACCCCCGAAGCCCCCAGCGGCCCCAAGCGCACGCTGTATATTGCCGTCGCGTTCCTCGCCGGTATCTTTATCGCAGTTGCCTATGTCGTTTTGGCAGACATGCTCAATACCCGCATCCGCGGTGCCGAAGAGGCAGAAGAGCTCCTGGGTATTCCCGTTGTTGGCCGAATTCCGGCTATGAAAGGTGGTAAATAGGCATGGCTAAGGCAAAGAACACCGATAAGCTCGTTGTGCAGAATGCCGCCAAGACCCTTCTGGCCAACATCCGCTTTGCGAGCGTGGACGACCCCATTCGCACCATCACCGTTACCTCCTCGATTCCCAACGAGGGCAAGTCTACGGTTTCCATTAATCTTGCTCAGGCAATCGCCACGAGCGGCAAGTCCGTGCTCCTGGTCGAGGCCGATATGCGCCGCAGGTCCCTTTCCGATATGCTTGGCGTTCGTTCGCGCGGCGGACTCTATGCGGTCCTTTCCGAGCAGATTTCCATTGACCAGGCAATTGTCGAGACGGGTCAGAAGAACTTCTACTTCCTCGATGCCGAGCCGCACATTCCCAATCCTGCCGACATCATCGTCTCTCACCGCTTTGCCAAGCTGGTAAAGGCGCTGTCCGCCAAGTTCCAGTACGTCATCTTCGATGCTCCTCCGGTCGGCACCTTCATCGATGCTGCCGAGATTGCCAGCCTGACCGACGGCACGCTGTTCGTGGTGCGCGAGGACTTTACCAAGCGCGAAGAGGCGCTCAACGCCATCGGTCAGCTTAAGAAGTCCGAGAAGGTCAAGCTCATCGGTACCGTTATGAACTACTGCGAGACCGAGACCAGCGAGTACTACTATTCTTACTACACCAAGGACGGTAAGAAGGTTAAGAAGGGCTCCGACGATCAGGGCACTTCCAAAAAGGGCATCTTCACCAACCGAGCAAACGTTTAGTTGATTGAGGCCGACCTATGCGTGACATTCATTGCCATATCTTGCCGGGTGTAGACGACGGCGCCGCCGATCTCGATGAGAGCTTGGCGATGCTCGAGGCTGCCAAGCGGGCCGGTGTAACCAGAATCGTTTGCACTCCTCACTGCCGTGATCCCTATTTTGATTACGACAAGATGTGGGATGCCTTTGAGCTGCTGCGCGATAACGCTGACGGTTTTCCGCTCCAGATGGGCTTCGAGGTCAACCATCGAAAGCTCGTTGAGCTTGGTATCGATGCCGCGGAGCACTTGCATTTCGATGGAACCAATGAGTTCCTGCTTGAGCTTTCGACGCATGCCGATGCGTATGCGTTTAGAGAGTACGAGAACACGATTTACGATTTGCAGTGCCGTGGCTACCAGGTGATCATCGCTCATCCTGAGCGCTATCGTGCGGTTCAAAAGGATGTAAGCGTGGCGGAGCGTCTGGTCGATATGGGCTGCAAGCTGCAGGCTTCGGCGGACTTTATTGCCGGCGGTCGCTTTGGTCGCGAGAAAAAGCCAGCACAGCGCCTGTTCGATCAGAACCTGTACAGCTTCATCGCGAGCGATGCCCATAACGTGGGTCATTACGACTGCCTGGCGAAGGCTCGCGCGAAGTTTAGCGTGCGCGGAGCTCATTTTCGCTAAAATCTGTCCCTAACGTTCGCATTGAATGAAAGGGCAGCCATGGATATCCAACTTAAGACGGGATGCTTTGATGACGCGGCGTTGGTGCGCCGCGTCGTTTTTATGGACGAGCAGGGCTACGAGAACGAGTTTGACGCTATCGACGAGGATCCGAACTGCATTCATGTGACGCTCTATGTAGACGGCGAGCTTACCGGTTGCTCGCGCGTGTTTCCCGAAGAGCTTGAGCGCGCGGCTGACGCAGAGGCTCCGGTGTCGCCGGCGTGCGACTTGGGCGAAGGCGTCGCGGCGGGGGAGACCTACATTATGGGGCGCGTGGCTGTGCTGCCGAGCATGCGCCGTCGCGGTTTGGCGATCAAGATTGTCGAGGCCAGTGATACGTGCGCGCGTGATGCCGGCGCCAAGCTCATTAAGCTGCACGCGCAGGAATACGTGCTACCACTCTATGCCAAGGCGGGTTACACGCAGATTGCCCCGGTGGACTACGAAGACGAGGGCCAGCCCCATGTTTGGATGGCCAAGCGCGTAGATGGCAGATAGGGACGTTCCTTTCCTGCCGGCAGTTTGGGACACTCCTTGGCAATTGGCGCATCAGAGCGTTTGGACATACAGTTTTTCGATTCCGTATGTATATATGCGCGCTAATGGGTTATAAAATCTAAGTCTGGACATAGCAGGTCTGCGATGCGGCTCGGGCAACCGGGCCGTTTTTGCGGACGGGGGTAGCGCGAAAGGACTGCACATGCGTCAATTTAAGACTGAGAGCAAAAAACTGCTCGACCTCATGATCAACTCCATCTACACCAATAAGGAAATCTTCCTGCGCGAGCTTATCTCTAACGCGAGCGACGCCGTCGACAAGCTCAACTTTAAGAGCCTGCAGGATCCGAACGTCAAGCTCGACCAAGGCGACTTGGCCATTCGTGTCTCCTTTGATAAGGACGCCCGCACCATTACCATCTCGGATAACGGTATTGGCATGACCGCCGAGGAGCTCGAGCGCAATCTGGGCACCATCGCCCATTCCGGCTCCGAGGAGTTTAAGACCGAGAACGCCGAGCAACAGGGCTCCGATGTCGACATCATCGGCCAGTTTGGCGTGGGCTTCTACTCTGCCTTTATGGTTGCCAGCCACGTAAAGGTTGTCAGCCGCGCCTATGGGGAGGACACCGCTCACGTGTGGGAGTCTGATGGTCTTGAGGGTTACACCATCGAGGACGGCGAGCGCGCCGAGCACGGTACCGATGTTATCCTGACGTTGCGCGAGAACGAGAAGCTCGATGCCGACGGCGAGGCCGAGACCTACGATCGCTTCCTGACCGAGTGGGGCCTCAAGAGCCTGATTCAGCAGTACAGCAACTATGTGCGTTACCCGATCCAGATGATGGTGTCCAAGAGCCGCCAGAAGCCCAAGCCCGAGGATGCTGGCGATGACTACACGCCCGAGTACGAGGACTACCAGGAGCTCGAGACCGTCAACTCAATGACGCCGATCTGGAAGAAGCACAGCTCCGATGTTGAGCAGAAGGACTATGACGAGTTCTACAAGTCCACGTTCCACGACTTTGACGATCCGGCACGTACTATCAGCTTCCATGCCGAGGGTACGCTCGAGTACGACGCCCTGCTGTTTGTGCCGGGCCGCGCCCCGTTCGATCTGTACAGCAAGGACTACGAGAAGGGCCTGGCGCTCTACAGCTCCAACGTGCTGATTATGGAGAAGTGCGACGACCTGCTGCCCGACTACTACAACTTTGTCCGTGGTGTCGTGGATTCCGCCGACGTGTCGCTCAACATCTCGCGCGAGACGCTGCAGCAGAACCGTCAGCTCAAGGCCATCGCCAAGCGTGTGGAAAAGAAGATTACCGCCGACCTTGAGGATATGCGTGACAACGACCGCGAGGCCTACGAGAAGTTCTTTGAGAACTTTGGCCGCGGCCTTAAGTACGGCATCTACTCGAGCTATGGCATGAAGGCCGATGAGCTCGCCGACCTGCTACTGTTCTGGTCTGCCAAGGAGCAGAAGATGATTACCCTGGCCGAGTATGCCAAGGGTATGCCCGAGGACCAGAAGGCCATCTACTACGCCGCCGGCGACTCGCGTGAGCGCTTGGCCAAGATGCCCGTGGTGAAGGGCGTGCTCGACCGCGGTTACGACGTGCTGCTTCTGACGCAGGACGTGGATGAGTTCACCTTCCAGGCTATGCGTGAGTACGTTGCCGCCGATATGCCTAAAATCTACGAGGACGACGCCGCCCGCGAGGCTGCCGAGAAGGCCGTTGCCGACGGTGCTGAGCCCGAGGTCGAGGATCGTCACCTGGAGCTCAAGAACGTCGCGACTGGCGATCTTGATCTGGCGACCGAGGACGAGAAGAAGGAGGCCGAGGACGCCACCAAGGAAAACGAGGACCTCTTTAGCGCTATGAAGGAGGCGCTCGGTGACAAGGTCGAGAAAGTTGCCGTCTCCGCGCGCCTGACCGATGCCCCCGCTTGCATCACCACCGAGGGCCCGCTTTCGCTCGAGATGGAGAAGGTGCTCCAGAAGGGACCCGAGGGTGCGCCCGACGGCATGCCCAAGAGCCAGCGCGTGCTCGAGCTCAACGCCAAGCACCCGGTCTTTGACAAGCTTGTCGCTGCCCAGAAGGCCGGTGACGCCGACAAGATCAAGCAGTACTCCGGTCTGCTCTATGACCAGGCTCTGCTGGTCGAGGGCATCCTCCCCGAGGATCCCGTTGCCTTCGCGGCGGCTGTTTGCAACTTGATGTAGTTCGGGGATACGGCACCGTAACTAGATTAGAACGAGAGTGGATAATTTCCCACTTTTGGCTCGAATGCGGGCTTGAAGTGGGAGATTTTCCACTCTCGTTTCCTTTTGAATGATCCCTTCGTCCCCAAGGGATCATTTATTTGTGCGGGTTGTGGTTTTGTGACCTGCTGAAATTTGAGATACTGTACAACTGTACGTTAACTAATCTTCGTAGTATATTGCTACCCGCAAAACTCAATACCATTGTGCTTCGAGACGCTAAAGCGCCTACGTACAATGGTTGTTGATAGTACGATTTGATTCAACGACAGGATGGATGGTCCAAGCGTGAGTCTCGGCAGCAAACTATCCGACGCAAAGGTATCCTTTGCGATCTTTAAACGTGACATCAAGCGATTGCTCGTGAACCCCGTCGCCCTGGTGGTTACTTTGGGCGTGTGCGTTATCCCCTCACTGTACGCTTGGTACAACATCGTGGCTAACTGGGATCCGTATGGAAACACCCAGGGCATTAAAATCGCTATCGCCAACAACGACCAGGGAACCCAAAACGACATGGTGGGCGAGCTCAATGCGGGTGACAAGGTTGTCGATCAGCTCAAGGAAAACGATCAGCTGGGCTGGACCTTCGTCGACTCGGCTGCCGATGCCAAAGAGGGCGTCGAGAGCGGTGAGTACTATGCGGCCATCGTAATCCCCAAGAATTTCTCCGACAACCTCGTTTCGATGCTCGATGGCAATTACCATCAGCCGAAGCTCACCTATTACGTCAATGAGAAGAAGAGCGCCATTGCGCCCAAGGTCACCGATACCGGTGCCAACACCATCGAGGAGCAGATCAACTCGGAGTTTGTCTCCACGGTGGGCGAGACCGTAGCGGGCATCGCCAAGGATGCCGGCATCGATTTTAAGGATAAGACCGCCCAGGTTCAGGATTCGCTGACGAGTTCGGTGTCCGAGGCATCCGGTACCTTGAGCGAGGTTCGCGATTCGATCAACGACATGAACACCGCTATCGACAAAACGAGTGGTGCCATCGCCTCGGCCGATGCGGCACTTGCCGGCCTGCAGGGTCAGGCGCCGTCGCTGACGCAGGCGATCTCCCAGGGCAACGACTTGTTGGGCGAAGCGCGCACCACCGCGGGCAAATCGATTACCTCGCTCTCTAAGGCGCTTTCGGAGGGAAGTGTTGCACTGTCCAAGACGTCGGCTTCGGCGAACGCTGCGGTCGGAAAGATGACGGGCGCCTTGACGTCTACGACCACTCGCATCGACAACTCGCTCGAATCGCTTCAAACGACAATTGACCACAACAGCGCGCTGATCGACCGCCTGCAGAAGTTGGCGGACAGCGTGCCGACGGGTTCGGAGGAAATCAACGCGCTCATCGCGTCGACGATCGATACGCTTCGAGGACAAAACGAAAGCCTCCAGGCCGTCAAGGACAATCTCTCGGCGCAGTCGAGTGCTATTGCGAATGACGCTTCGGCCGTTTCGAGCGCCAGCGACGCTATCAATACTGCAATTCAGACCGGCACGACTAACATTAGCCAGGCTCAGACGGATCTTGGTCAAAATGCGCTGCCGAAGGCTTCCAGCGCGCTTGACTCTTTCTCGGTTGTATCGGGCGACCTAACCGGTATCGTGTCGGGACTCACGCCTACAATCGCCAATGCGCGCGGTACGCTATCGCAGCTCGATGCCACGCTCAAGCAGGCCAAGACCACGCTGTCCCAGACCGATGCCTCGCTTGCCAAGGTCCAGGACAGGCTTGCAACCGCCGCTAACGACATCGCGGCGCTGCAGACCTCTGAGTCTATGGGCGAGCTGTCCGACCTGATGGGCGTCGACGTGGACGACGTGGCGGACTTTATGGCGTCCCCCGTTGAGCTGACGTCCAAGTCGATTTATCCGGTCAAAAGCTTTGGTTCGGGCATTGCCCCGTTCTATACCAACCTGGCACTTTGGGTGGGCGGCTACGTGCTCATCGCTATCTACAAGCTCGAGGTCGACCGCGAAGGCATCGGCAGCTTTACCGCGCGTCAGGGCTACTTTGGCCGCTGGCTGCTTCTGGTGATCCTGGGCGCGCTCCAGGCCATCATCGTTACGGTGGGAGATCTGGTCATTGGCGTACAGTGCGTCAACCCGCTCCTATTTGTGCTGGGTGGAATCGCCATCTCGTTTACGTACGTCAACATCATCTATGCGCTGTCCACTACGTTTAAGCATATCGGCAAGGCAATCGGCGTCATTCTGGTTATCGTGCAGATTCCGGGTTCGTCGGGCATGTATCCCATCGAGATGATGCCCGGCTTCTTCCAGTGGCTGCATCCGCTGCTGCCCTTTACCTACGGCATCAATCTGCTGCGCGAGACGGTCGGAGGCATGTACTCGTTCAACTACCTGTTTAACTTGTGCATTCTGGGCGTGTTCTTGATCGTGGCGCTCTTTATCGGTCTGCAGCTGCGTCCGCTGCTGCTCAACCTCAACCTGCTCTTTGATAAACAGCTTTCCACGACGGGTCTGATGATCTGCGAGTCCAATGACCTGCCACGTCAGCGCTATTCGCTGCGCACGGCCATGCGCGTCGTGCTCGATTCGGATTCGTACCGTCGCGAGGTGCTCGACCATGCGGTGACTTTTGAGCACCGTTACCCCTACTACATCAAGGGCGGTTTTGCCGCCGTGGTAGGCGTCCAGGTCCTGCTCTTTGTGCTGTCGACGGTTCTCGATATCGACAATAACGGCAAGATTATCCTGCTGGTCATTTGGATTATCTCCGTCATTGTCATTTGCGGCTGGCTGATCAATATCGAATACATCCGCGCGAGCCTCAACACCCAGATGCGCATCTCGGCGCTTTCGGATGAGGACCTGCGCCGCGAGATGCGCGAACACACGGCCGCCATTCCGGCCGCTCGTCGCATGTTCGGCCTGAATGCCAGCGAGCGAGGCTCTAAATCCAAGGATCAGGCTGTCGACCAGTCCATTCACCACGATATGCACCATGTGCCCGCGAACGGGGACGACACATTTGTGATGAATGAGGATGACGCCCCGCTCGGCAAGCACTCAAAAGGAGGTGAGGCATAAATGAAGAACATCCTGCATCTGTTTAAGCGCGACGTCCAAAATGTGTCTCACTCCGTAATCGGCTTGGTTGTCGTGATGGGCCTCATTATCGTACCGTGCCTGTACGCATGGTTTAACATCGCCGGCAGCTGGGACCCGTACGGCAATACCGGAAACCTTAAGATTGCCGTGGTCAATACCGACGAGGGCTACGAGAGCGACCTGATTCCCGTCGAGATCAACGTGGGCGAAAACGTGACGGCCGCTCTGCGTGGTAACGAGAACTTTGACTGGGTTGTGCTCAACGATCGCGATAAGGCTATCGACGGTGTTAAGTCGGGCGCTTACTATGCGGCCGTCGTAATCCCCAAGAGCTTTAGCTCCGACATGATGACGCTCTTCTCGACTGACGTGAAACACGCCGATATCGAGTTCTATGAGAACCAGAAGGCCAACGCCATCGCCCAGATCGTGACCGAAAAGGGCTCGAGTGCTGTTCAGAACCAGGTCAACGAGACCTTTACCGAGACCATCACGACGATCGGCCTTAAGACGGTTTCCAGCCTGCTCGATTACATGAGCACCGATCAGGTGAGTAACTTCATCGCCAACCTGTCCTCGACGCTTGGCGACTCGGTTCAGGACCTGCAGGACATCAAGGCCAGCGCTACTTCGCTTGCGGGCATTTTGAGCTCGACCTCCGATTCGCTGACGTCGGCGGGCGGTCTGCTCAAGCAGACCGGAACTACCGAGCAGTCGGTGAAACAGCTGATGGAGCATGCCGAGAGCGGTATTGGTGATTCGGAGCAAGCGCTCAAGGCTGCCAGCGATGCCATCGATGCGGCGATTGATGGAAGTGCCGGGTCGTTCGATAACGTTTCTACCGAGCTCGCAAAGGCCTTTGACGCCGCGAACCAGCATGTCGATCTTACGGTGTCTCAGCTCAACGACGGCGCAGCGTCGCTCAACGCGCGTGCCGATGAGATTGACGCTGCTGCTGATAAGCTCCGCAGCCTTGCCGGCCAGGTGGGTAACGACAAGCTCAAGGAAGGTCTCGAGTCTGTTGCGACGTCTCTTGGCGGAACTGCGGAAGAGTACCGCAACAATGCCAAGGAGCTGATGGGCATCGCAACGTCGCTCTCGGACAGCATGGCGAAGGTTAACGATGTCCGCGCCGAAACCGATCAGGCGATCGCCGACGCAAAGGCGGGTGTCTCGGGTGCCAAGATCGATTACGACTCCACGTTCTCGGTCAAGGCAAAGGAGCTCAAGAAGACCATCTCGGGCGTTTTGGATTCGCTGAACGGTATTTCGAGCAATCTGGATAGTGCCGTGAGCGGCCTCACCGATGCATCCGGCTCGTTGGCTAAGGGCCTCTCCAAGGCCGCCAAGCTGGTCAACAAGGCTTCCGATCAGCTAGGCGAAGCGTCCGATAAGATCAGCGCCTTTAAGGACGAGCTCGATGGCGCCCTGATGTCGGACGACCTTGCCACG
Organism: Bulleidia sp.; assembly: GCA_963614835.1. GTDB lineage: Bacteria > Actinomycetota > Coriobacteriia > Coriobacteriales > Coriobacteriaceae > Collinsella. The sequence continues at coordinate 19,045 of CAVEET010000003.1, forward strand.
ATCAAGGCGATGATTGGCAACGACCCCGAGGGCTTGGCCGTGTCGCTCTCCGGTCCCGTCGCGCTCGATCGCAAGCCGGTCTATCCGATCCGCAATTACGGTTCGGCCATGGCGCCGTTCTATACGATCCTGTCGCTGTGGGTCGGCTCGATCGTGCTGGCGGCCATGATGAAGGTCTCGGTTGACGATGAGCTCATCAACGAGCTGATCCCCGTGCGCCTGCACGAGATCTACCTGGGCCGCTACCTGTTCTTTGGAGGTCTGGCCCTGCTGCAGGCGACACTCGTGTGCGCGGGCGACATCCTGTTCTTTGGCATCCAATGCGACAACCCGCTGCAGTTTGTACTTGCCGGCTGGGTCGCGAGTCTCGTGTTCTCCAATATCGTCTACACGCTCACCGTGTCGTTTGGTGATATCGGTAAGGCGCTCGCCGTCGTGCTGTTGGTTATGCAGGTCGGCGGTTCGGGCGGTACGTTCCCCATCGAGATGACCGGCCCCGTGTTCCGGGCGATCTATCCGTTCCTGCCGTTCACCCATGGTATCAACGCCATGCACGCCGCCATGGCTGGCGCCTACCATATGGAGTACTGGATTGAGCTAGGCATTCTGGCGAGCTATCTGATTCCGTCGCTGGCCCTGGGCGTCGTCTTCCGCCGCCCGGTCATCAAAGCCAACGACTGGATCATCGAAAAGCTGGAGAGTACAAAACTGATTTAGCGCAACAGCGTGGTGTTGACGAAACATCGAGGTTTACTCTGCCGACGCTTTAGTGCGGTGAATTGCGTGGGTTGTTTGGTTGTTGCTACAGTAGCGGGGCGTACCGGGGGTCCGGTGCGCCCCGTTTTATTTGACCATGAGGCGGCACGCGGCCATGCACGTGCGGACACCACGCCCAGACTGAGCGCGAGGATGCCCTATGGCCCAGAATGCCGTTGACGAAATCGAAAACATGCCCGATAGCCCTGTAGCGCGCGAAGACCTGGGCGCCGGCGGCACCTCCCGCGGCGCCGGCGCGCGTTCTCCGTTCTTCTGGAAGGTCTTGCTACTTTCGGTGGCGGTCATCTGGGGCTATTCCTTTACCACCATGAAGGATGCGCTCGATACCGTTCCGGTGTTCGAGCTGGTCTACGTTCGCTTTCTCCCGGCATCACTGGTTATGTTCGCCATCTTCCGCAAACGCATCATCGCACACTTTAATGCTCGCAACCTTATCGTCGGGCTTGGTATGGGCGCACTTATGTGGGGCGCGTACGGTTTGCAGACGATTGGCCTGGCACAGACCACGGCAGGCAAGAGCGCGTTTTTGACGGGTACCTACTGCATCCTCGTGCCGTTTGCGAGCTATGTTCTGAGCGGAGAAAGGCTTACCCGTTACAACTTGGGCGCCGCATTGCTGTGCTTGGCGGGCATTGGCCTGGTGGCACTCGATAGCGTCGAGTTCAATACTGGAGATGTCATCACGCTGGGCGGCGCGGTCTTCTTTGCCATCCAGATGGCGGTGACCGCCAAGTATGGCCGCAAGATGGATATCAACGTCATCACGTTTTGGATGTTTGTGGGCAATGGCGTTTTGAGCTTAATCACGTCGCTACTATTCGAGACTCAGGCGCCTCTGTCCGTGTGGACGCCGAGTTTTATCGGCGTGATGGTCTTCCTCTCGGTGGGCTGCACGTGCGTGGCACTGCTCGTCCAAAACGTCGGTCTGGCGCACGTCCCGGCCTCGACGGGCTCGCTGCTCCTTTCGATGGAGTCGCCTTCGGGTGTGCTGTTCTCGGTGCTGCTGATGGGGGAGGCGCTCACCTCGCGCCTGCTTGCCGGCTTTGCGCTCATCTTCCTGTCGATTATCTTGAGCGAGACGCATTTCGATTTCTTGCGCCGAAAATCTCGCCCGCAATTGTAAACAACTTGTTGCGCCGCCCTTCCAGGGCGGCGTTTTTTATGTCATGCCCTTACAGTTATGCCTTGCACTTTACGCTGTCAAAGTGCGTGCTGCAAAAACGTTACTGGAGGGCATCTATGGCACCAGCTCTGTCCGATCTTCAACCGCAACCAGCGCCTCAGGCTACCACAGCGGCGCAGACCGCTATCGGCGACGGTCTTGTCGCAGAAGCTCAGGCTTTTGCGGACGAGCTCGCTGCGTGGCGCCACGATCTACACCAGATGCCCGAGCTGGGTAACAATCTTCCGCAGACGTCTGCCTATATCCAGGCACGTCTGGACGAGATGGACATCCCCCATACCACGCTCGTCGACGGCTCCTGTGTTGTTGGCCTGATCGGTGCCGGTGCGGCCGCGGCCGCTCAGGGCAATGGCACGTGCAAGGACGAGCAGGCCGGAACGGTCGTCATGCTCCGAGGCGATATGGATGCCCTACCCGTTGTCGAGGAATCCGGCGAGCCCTTTGCATCCACCAATGGTTGCATGCATGCTTGCGGTCACGATATGCACGCGACGGCGCTGCTTGGTGCGGCGCGCCTGCTCAAGGCCCGCGAGGCCGAGCTTGTGGAGGCCAACGCCACGGTGAAATTGCTGTTCCAGCCGGGCGAGGAGACCTTTGAGGGAGCACGCGCTGCCATCGCCGACGGCTTGCTCGAGAACCCGCGCCCCCAGGCTGCCTTTGCCATGCACGTCAACAGCCAATCGCCGCTCGGCCTGGTGCTCTATGGCAGCCCTGCACTTTCGGGTGTATACGGTTTTCGCATCACGCTCCAGGGCAAGGGTGGTCACGGGTCGAGCCCCGAGATTTGCATCGACCCCATCACGGCGGGCGTGCATGTGCACCTGGCGCTTCAGGAGCTTATCTCCCGCGAGGTGCCGGCGGCTAAGGAGGTCGCGCTTACCGTTGGCAAGTTCGCCGGCGGTCAGGCCGCAAATGTCATCCCCGACACTTGTGTGCTCGAGGGAACGCTGCGTGGCTTCGATGTCGAGCTCATGGCTCATCTCAAGGAGCGTATCGCCGAGGTCGTTAACGGCGTGGCCGCAACGTATCGCACGCCGGCGACCCTCGAGACACTCTCGGATGTTCCCCCGCTCGTACTCGATGACGACATGACCCAGGCGTCGCTTGGCTACGTGGGCGCAGTGCTGCCCAAGACGGCTTTCTTGCCGCTTTTCCATGCCATGGCGAGTGAGGACTTCGCGCTTATCTCGAGCAAGATCCCAAGTGCGTACTTTACCGTGGGCGCGGCCGTAACCGACACGGACGAACACTTTGCCCAGCACCATCCCAAGGCACGTTTTAACGATGCCGAGCTGCCGCTCGGTGCCGCGGCCTATACCGCCGTCGCTTTGGGCTATATCGCCGACCACCGGTAGCACCCAACCTTGCCTTTCAAGCCTGCGGGCATGGCCGTAAGGCCTATGCCCTTGTCTTTCAAGGCAATCTTGGGCACTACCGGCGCCCGGCGCAGGCTATTCGTTTGTCTAAAAGGAGCAGTATGCCCCAGCAGCGTAAGTTCTTCCCCGGCTGGCTCGTGGTGGCCTCCGGCTTCGTGATCATGGCCACGTGTTACACGATTTTCGTCAACTGCATGAGCCTGTTCCAGCCGCTGATCGTCAGCAACCTGGGTATTTCCCTTGCGCAGTACAACGTCTCCAATGCCATCTCCACCGTGGTGAGTGTCGTGGGTTCGCTCGTTATCGGTCATGTTGCCGATAAGGTGAGTGGCCGCGTATTGGGCTCGCTTACCGTTATCGCTACCTCGGCGGTGCTTGCCGGCATGAGCTTTGTCGGTGAGCTGTGGCAGGTCTACGTGCTCTTTGCCGTTTCGGGCTGCTTCGCTGTGGCCTCGACCCGTCTGCTCATTAGCCTTGTGACCGCCAACTGGTTTACCGCTAAACGCGGCCTTGCCATTTCCATCGCACTTTCGGGCTCGGGCTTTGGCGGAGCCATTCTCTCGCCGATCGTGAGCTCTCTTATCGTGAGTGTGGGCTGGCGCTCTGCGTTCCTGGTACTCGCTGCCGTCTGCATGGTGGCGGCACTGCCCATCACGGCTTACTCCTTCCGCACCAAGCCTTCCGAGATCGGCCTTAAGCCGCTCGGCGAGAACCCGGGCGATCCGTCCGTCTCGACGGCTGGCGATAAGGACGAGCACACGGCGCCCGAGGTTAGCGTCGGCTGGTCTCGTATCAAGAAGAGCCCGGCGTTTTGGCTGCTCGTCGTCGCCTTCCTCTTTATGGGTCTCGTTAACGGCGCCATCTTGCCCAACCAGGTCACCAACATGACGAGTGTTACCGTCAACGGCGCCAAGATCGTCACGGGCGGCCACGATCCCATGTGGGCAGGTACCGTGCTTTCGGCCTACATGGTCACCGTCGTTATCGCCAAGATTTCGCTCGGTGCGATCTATGACCGCTTTGGTCTGCGCTTTGGCAATATCCTTGGCTCCATTGCGTGCATTATCGCCTGCGTCGCTCTGTGCTTCCCCGCGACCGATCTTGGTTCCATCGTGGCTGCCGTGAGCTTTGGTATCGGAACGTGCATGGGCACCATCACGCCTACCATCGCCGCGTCCGAGCAGTTTGGCATGGCCGACCTCGGTAAGGTCACGGGCACCATTACCTCGCTCGAGATGGTCGGCGGCACCGTGGGCGCCATTGTCTCGGGCGTGCTGTTCGATGCCACGGGCTCCTTTGCGAGCACCTGGATCGTGTGCCTGGCGTGCTCCGTGGTCATGCTCGTGTTCCTGCTGGCATCCGAGCCCATCGCCGCCAAGCTGCGCGCGAGCGTGGCGGGGGAGTAGGTAGGCCAAAGCGCATCGCCGCTTGTCCGCTTCGTCCGCGGCGGCGCGTCTGGCCGAACGAGTCCCCATACCCTCGTTCGGTCAGGCGCGCCGCCGCGTTGCTGCTTTGTGCCGTATAATGTCCACTACCTATGACGCGATACAAAAGAAAGGTGTTTGCCCATGCAGGCACAGAAGGCGGAGGGAACCCGCGACCTTATCGGCGCCGAGATGCGCGCCTGGCAAAAGATGCAGCAGATTGCGGCCGGCGTGTTCGAGCCGTTTGGTTTTAAACCCATCGAGACGCCCGCGATCGAGCAGGTTGACGTGTTTGTCCACGGTATCGGCCAGTCGACCGACGTCGTGCGCAAGGAAATGTTCCGCGTGTTCAGCGGTGCCAACCTGGAGCGCGTCTTTACCGAGGGCACCGACACCAAACTCAAGCCCAAGCAGCGCCTGGCACTTCGCCCCGAGGGCACGGCCGGCGTGGTGCGCGCCGTCGTCGAGAACAATCTGGTGCCCCAGGGCTCCACGCCGTTTAAGGCTTACTACGCCGAGGCCATGTTCCGCGGCGAGCGTCCCCAGAAGGGCCGCCTGCGCCAGTTCCACCAGGTGGGCATCGAGTGGCTCGGCGCTCCCGATCCGGCGGCAGACGCCGAGTGCATCATCATGCTCATGGAGTTCTACAAGCGCCTGGGCTTCGATCTTTCCAAGCTTCGTCTGCTCATCAACTCGATGGGTGACGCCCAGTGCCGTCCGGCTTATCGCGAGCAGGTTAAGCAGTTCATCCTCGATCACGCCGACGAGATGTGCGATGAGTGCCGCGAGCGCGCCGAGCTCAACCCGCTGCGTGCCTTCGACTGCAAGAACGACCACTGCCGCGAGATCATGGCCGAGGCTCCGCTGATGGGTGACAACCTGTGCGATGAGTGCCGCGAGCACTACGAGCAGGTCAAGCGCTATCTGGATGCCGCCGGTATCGAGTATGTCGAGGATCCCACCTTGGTGCGCGGCCTGGACTACTACACCCGTACTGTCTTTGAGGTCGAGGCCCCTGGCGCCGGCGTCGGCTCCATCGGCGGCGGCGGCCGCTACGATGGCCTGGTCGAGCTCGAGGGTGGCAAGCCCACGGCGGGCGTCGGCTTTGCTGTCGGTTTTGAGCGCGCCCTGCTGGCCCTGCAGGCCTTTGGCAGCGATTTGGGTGCCGATGAGGCCCCGTGCGTCTATGTCGCCAACGCCGGCAAGGAGCTGCGTCAGAACGTCTTTGCCATTACGCAGGAGCTTCGCGCTGCAGGTATCGTGACCGAGGCCGACTATCAGGGTCGTTCGCTCAAGGCCCAGTTTAAGCAAGCCGATAAGGTAGGCGCCAAGCTCATCTTGGTCCTGGGTGGCGACGAGCTTGCCGCCGGCAAGGTCAAAGTGCGCGACATGCAGAGCCATGACGAGGTGCTCGCCGATCTGGACAACGTCGTCGAGGCGGTTCGCGAGCGCCTGTAGCGCATCTTTTTGAGCTTCGGGCCTGCTAACGTGCCCTGCTCATGGAGAGCGATTGTTACGGGGGTGTTTCGCTTTTATGCGGAATGCCCCCGTTTACGTATGCCGCCCACCGAGAAATACGACCATTTAGGGCAAAAACCTTTGCAATGCAGAAAATACTTTTGTGTGGTAAAGCGCAATCAGTGTCGAAAGTATTTCTCAAGCGCCTATAATGAATACCGCATGTTACGTGCATAGAAGGAGGAATGGGAGGAAACGTGGCTGAGAACCTAAGCAACCAGTCTGTACCCGAAGCCGCGGCGCGCGTCGCTGCCGTGGTCAACCGCCTCGTTAACCGAATCGGCTCGAATGCCGAGTCCAGGGAGCGTCTCGCCGAGATCGAGATCCCCGAGGAGCTGCGCGACAATCTGGCGCTGTTCTTGCGCCTGGAGCGCCGTGTGCTTAGCGAGTATGATCCCGAGATCGCGGACCTGTTCGACAAGATTTTGACAGCCGAGATTGTGGTCAATGCCGGCAACCCCGGTACCTGCGCTGCCGACGAAGCCGTCGACGAGCAGGGCGTGCCCACCGCCGACGAGCCCACTGCCGTGGCATTTCGTGAGGTCGTCGATTTGATCGACAGCCTGCCGCTCGATAAGCAGCAGGTCATCGTTCGCGCCTTTACGAGCTTTTTCCATCTGGCAAACCTGTCGGAGGAGAACTACCGTGTGGCGCAGCTGCGCGAGCGCGAGGCCGGTGCGTCGACCGATACCGAGGTCGATCCTGCCAACGAGCTTACCGTTGCCTATCACCAGCTGGTGAATGAGCTGGGTGTCGAGGGTGCCAACGAGCTGCTCGACAAGCTCGAGTTCCACCCTGTCTTTACCGCACATCCCACCGAGGCCCGTCGTAAGGCCGTCGAGGGCAAGATCCGCCGTATCTCCAACCTGCTGGAGGAGCGTCCGCGTCTGGGCGGCTCCGACCTGGTGGAGAACGAGCGCCATATGCTGCAGGAGATCGACGCCCTGGTGCGTACGAGTCCCATCGCGCTCAAGAAGCCCACGCCGGTCGAGGAAGCCGATACCATCATCGACATCTTCGATAACACGCTGTTCGACGTTATCCCCGTTATCTATCGTCGTTTTGACGATTGGGTGCTGGGCGACAAGGCCGGTACTGTGCCGCCGCTGTGCCCGGCGTTCTTCCATCCCGGCAGCTGGATCGGTTCCGACCGCGACGGTAACCCCAACGTCACCGCCAAGGTGAGCCGTGAGGTCGCCGCCAAGTACTTTACGCACATGGTGCTCAAGCTCGAGGACAAGTGCCGCCACATCGGCCGCAACCTCACGCTCGAGGCTACCTACAGCAAGCCGTCGGCCGAGCTCATTAACCTGTGGAACCATCAGGTCGAGATGAGCCCTCGTTACACGGCCCGCGCCGAGCTGATCTCCGAGCACGAGCCGCATCGCGCCGTCATGCTCGTCATGGCCGACCGCCTGAACGCCACCGTCCGTCGTATCACCGACACCATGTACCACAGCGCCGACGAGTTCCTGGATGACCTGCGCGTCGTCCAGCGTTCGCTGGCCGCCTGCGGTGCCGTCCGTGCTGCCTACGGCCCGGTCCAGACCATCATCTGGCAGGTCGAGTCCTTCGGCTTCCATATGGTCGAGATGGAGTTCCGTCAGCACTCCGTGGTGCATGCCCGCGCCCTTAAGGATATCCACGAGAACGGTATCCATGGCGACCTGCAGCCCATGACGCGCGAGGTCATCGATACCTTCCGCGCTATCGGCTCCATCCAAAAGCGCTACGGCAAGAAGATGGCGCACCGCTACATCATCTCGTTTACCAAGAGCGCTCAGCATGTGGCCGACGTCTTTGAGCTGGCGCACCTGTCCTTTGCACACGAGGAGGATGTCCCCGAGCTCGACGTGATCCCGTTGTTCGAGCAGCTCGAGGACCTCGAGGGCTGCGTCGACGTGCTCGATCAGATGCTTACGCTGCCCGTGGTACAGAAGCGCCTTGCCCAGACCAACCGCCGCATGGAGGTCATGCTGGGCTATTCCGACTCTTCCAAGGATGCCGGTCCTACCACGGCCATGCTCGCGCTGCACTCCGCGCAGGAGCGCATCGCCAAGTGGGCAGAGAAGAACGATATCGACCTGGTGCTCATGCACGGTCGCGGCGGTGCCGTGGGCCGTGGCGGCGGCCCGGCCAACAAGGCCGTGCTGGCGCAGCCCAAGGGTTCGGTCAACTGCTTCTTTAAGCTTACCGAGCAGGGCGAGGTCATCTTTGCCCGTTACGGCAACCGCACGCTGGCTCAGCGCCATGTTGAGTCCGTTGCCGCCGCAACGCTTTTGCAGTCGGCCCCGAGTGTCGAGAAGACCAACACCGAGACCACGCAGAAGTTCTGGGATATGGCCGAGAAGCTCAACGCCGCAAGCCACGAGCGCTATCTGGACCTGCTGAACACCGAGGACTTTACACCGTGGTTCTCGACCGTGACGCCGCTGACCGAGGTCGGCTTGCTGCCGATCGGCTCGCGTCCCGCCAAGCGCGGCTTGGGTGCCAAGTCGCTCGACGACCTGCGTACCATCCCGTGGATCTTCAGCTGGAGCCAGGCGCGCATTAACCTGGCCGCTTGGTACGGTCTGGGCACCGCCTGCGAGCAGCTTGGCGATCTTGACCAGCTCAAGGCTGCCTACCAGGAGTGGCCGTTCTTCCGCACCTTTATCGACAACATCGAGATGTCGATCGCCAAGACCGACCAGCGCATCGCCAAGATGTATCTGCACCTGGGCGACCGCCAGGATCTGTCCGAGAAGGTCTTTACCGAGATGCAGCTCACGCGTAAGTGGGTCCTTGCCATCGTCGGTGACGAGTGGCCGCTGCAGCGCCGTCGCGTGCTCGGCTGCGCCGTCCGTGTACGTAACCCCTACGTCGACGCCCTGTCCATCGCCCAGGTCCGCGCCCTTCGCGAGGTGCGTATGAACCAGGACGAGATGGCCGAGGAGAAGAAGGCCGAGTACATGAGCCTGATTCTTTCGACTGTGACCGGCGTCTCGGCAGGTTTGCAGAACACGGGGTAATCGATAGCCCTGTAGTCGTCTGGGCCCGCCATTAGTTTACTTTTAGGCACGTCCTCGGACACGCAAGAAGCCCTCGCTGAGCACTTCGTGCGGCGAGGGCTTCTTGCGTCCTGCGGAGTGTGCCTAAAAGTAAACTAATGGCGGGCCCTGCGATGTCCGGTCTTCGGCGGATTACTGGCTGGGGGAATTAATGGCGCGCTTCGCGCGTTTGGAAGGGGCTTCGTGCTGCGGAGTGCATTCAGAGGGAAACCCATCGGGTCCTTTCGTCCTCGGTTTACGGCGGATCAGCCGCTGGGTGAGGGTGGTGCTTGGGACGACGTGCAAAAAACGGAGTTTTCAGCAGCCAAAGATTGGTGCATAAGGCTATGGGTGACGTTCGCGGCCCCTGTTGATGCTTTTGCACGACGATTGGGCTTTGGCGATGTTCATATATGGCTGGTTTCTCGCCGCATGCTATCCAGATGGGACGAGTCATGAGGACTATCTACCTTTTGAAAGACTTTTGGCACCAAAATCTTATCCCGCGATGCTGAATACTCGCAAAAATGCACGCTCCGGAGGGCACTACCCTGTTACGGCTAGAAATCCATGCGCCATTATATGCAACTAATTAACGCATTTATGCAAAATGGCTTACGTGCGTACGTCTCGGGCTAGATGCTTGCCTCGGCGCTGCGTAAATCATCCCGTCTATAGTGTCTTTGACAGGCGGTCGCGGTCTCGTTTGGGGTCGCGGCCGTTTTATTGTGGGTCAAATATGAACGTTGTGTTAATGAGTCGGTGGACGGTGGTGTTTTTCGGTGAGCGGCGTATCCTTCCAACGGTTTATCTAGTGTGTCAGTTGAAAGGAAGAGGGCGCTCGTCATTGTTTGAATGTGAACTGCCGTTTGACCACAAGACGTTGCATCTGGAGCTCGAGGATAAGAACTTCGCGGGTGTGATGGAAGGTCATCAAAACGAGTTTAAGACTACAAAATCGCAGGAAGAGCTTGTGGATGAGTCGCTTGCCAACCCTTATGGCTCGCCTTCGCTCGAGGAGCTTTGTGCTGGCAAGAAGGATATCGTCATCATTAGCTCCGACCATACGCGTCCCGTTCCCTCGCGTGTGACCATGCCTATTCTGCTGCATCACATCCACTCCGCTGCGCCTGAGGCGCGCGTTCGCATTCTGGTTGCTACGGGTATGCATCGTCCGTCGACGCACGAGGAGCTCGTCAACAAGTATGGCGAGGAGATCGTTGCCAACGAGGAAATCGTTATGCACGTCGCGACTGACGACAGCATGATGAAAAAGATCGGCACCCTGCCTTCTGGCGGCGAGTGCATCATCAACAAGATTGCTGCCGATTGCGATCTGCTGCTTGCCGAGGGCTTTATTGAGCCGCACTTCTTTGCCGGTTTCTCTGGTAGCCGCAAGTCCGTCCTGCCTGGTATCGCCAGCTACAAGACCATCATGTACAACCACAACGGTCAGTTTGTGAACGATTCCCATTCGCGTGCCGGCAACCTGTGCCACAACCACGTGAGCGAGGACATGTTTGCCGCTGCCGAGATGGCTCACCTTGCCTTTGTGCTCAACGTGGTGCTCAACGGCAAGCACGAGGTCATCGGCTCCTTTGCCGGCGACATCCACAAGGCGCACGAGGCTGGCTGCGAGTTCGTGAAGAGCCTTGCCGGCGTTGAGCCCGTCGAGTGCGAGATTGCCATTACCACCAACGGCGGCTACCCGCTCGACCAGAACATCTATCAGGCCGTGAAGGGCATGTGCTCTGCAGAGGCCACACTTCCCGAGGGCGGCGTGATCATCGATGTCGCCGGTTGTGCCGACGGTCACGGTGGCGAGGGCTTCTATCACAACATCGCCGACAATGATCCGGCAGAGTTTGAGCGCGCCTGCATCGACCGTCCTAAGGACGAGACCCTGCCCGACCAGTGGACGAGCCAGATCTTTGCCCGCATCCTGGCGCATCACCCTGTGATCATGGTTACCGACCTGTGCGATCACCAGATGATCAAGGATATGCACATGACGCCGGTCAACACTATCGAGGAGGCGCTCAAGCTCGCCTTTGAGATGAAGGGTGCCGATGCCAAGGTTGCCGTTATCCCCGATGGCCTGGGCGTTGTCGTCGCGCAGCACTAGCGTGCGGCCTAAACGAATCGTTTATAACCGACAAGAAAGATAAGGTTTTATGCTTACCAAACTCCTCTGCGAATTCGGCGCAACGGCCCTCATGATCATCTTTGGCGTGGGCGTACACTGCGATACCGTGCTTAAGGGCACCAAGTATCAGGGCTCCGGCCACATGTTTGCCATCACCACCTGGTCTTTTGGCATCTCGGTTGCTCTGTTTATCTTTGGCGGCGCCGTGTGCATGAACCCCGCCATGGTGCTTGCCCAGTGCATCGTAGGCCTGGTGCCGTGGAGCAGCTGCAT
>CAVEET010000004.1:0-5376 GCA_963614835.1 Bulleidia sp.
CGCGTGCTCGCCCATGCCGTAGATGAGGATGTCGGCGCCCGAGTCGAGCAGCACCGAGCGCTTGAGCTTGTCCTGCCAGTAGTCGTAGTGGGCCAGGCGGCGCAGGCTTGCCTCGATACCGCCGATGATGATGGGAGCGTCCTTGAACGTCTGGCGGATGAGGTTGCCGTAGACCGTGACGGCACGATTGGGGCGGTGCCCCTCCTCGCCACCGGGGGTATAGGCGTCGGTGTGGCGGCGGTGCTTGGTCACCGAATAGTGGTTGACCATGGAGTCCATGTTGCCGGCACTGACGAGAAAGCCCAGGCGCGGCTCGCCGAGCACGGTGATGCTGGCGGGGTCGGTCCAGTCGGGCTGGCAGATGATGCCCACTTTGTAGCCGTGCGCGTCGAGTACGCGGCTGACGATGGCCATGCCAAAGCTGGGGTGGTCCACGTAGGCGTCGCCGCAGATGTAGACAAAGTCGCACTGGTCCCAGCCGCGCGCATCCATGTCGGCGCGGCTGACGGGGAGGAACTTATCGCGGCCCGGGCGCCAGGGACGGGTGGGCGTCGCTTGGGAATGCTTGGTGCGGGCGACCGTGGCCTGCGCCTTACCGCTGCGCTTTTGCTGCTGGCCCTGTTTGCCCTGCTGACTGCGCTGGTTGTTCTGAGCGTGCTGAGGCTTTTTTGCCACGATCCCTCCCGGTGTTTGTATGCTGCACGTAATTGTAACCAGTCTTTTTGGGACGGGGCTAAAAAGACTGGTGGAGTACATGGGCTGGCGGATCGGCGTGTCGATGCGGGTGCCGTTTGTTTCCAGACTGTGTATCCCCGTGTCGAAGGGGCCGTCTCGCGCGCACGCCATGTTGTCAATGGGTTACAGTATGAACGGCGGCTATGTTTCCGCCAACGCACGAGAGAGTCGTCAACAAGGAGGATGCACGACGATGCAGCGTGCCAAACAGATATCGGAGTCTATTGAGCTGGGCATTATCTTGGCGCTCGCCGGTGGCTTTATGGACGTGTATTCGTACATTGGGCGCGACCATGTTTTCGCCAACGCGCAGACGGGCAACATCTTGCTCGTGGGCGTGAGCATCTCGGAGGGCAACTGGGCACTTGCGGGGCGCTACTTCTTCCCTGTGGTGTCGTTTGCCGTGGGTATTATGCTTGCCGACCTGGTACACGAGCGGTTTGGCAGCGTGATCCACTGGCGTCAGGTGACGGTGTTCTTTGAAGCCGTCATCTTGCTGGGCGTGAGCTTTATCCCGGGCGGCAATTTCAACCTGCTCGCCAACTGCCTCACCTCGTTTGCCTGCGGCATGCAGGTCGAGAGCTTCCGCAAGATCCACGGTCACGGCATCGCTACGACCATGTGCATCGGCAACTTGCGCAACGCGCTGCAAAACGTGGACGATTACATCATCACCCACAGGCGCGGCTTTTTGGAAAACGGCCTGCTGTACTTTGGCGTGATCTTTACCTTTGTGTTTGGCGCCGTGTTGGGCAACTGGTGTATTGAGCGCATGGGCCTGCACGCCATCGTCGTGGCGAGCTTGCTGCTGTTTGTCGCGTTTGCCATCATGTTCATCGACCGCGAGCGCGACTTGCGCTTACGCTGGAAGGTTGCGGCCGAGGCTTGGAAAGAGGGCTGCCGAAAGTAACCGAATGCGGCAAAGGGGCTGTCCCTTTGCCGCAATATTTTTCATCGTCTGTTGAAACGCTTTAAATAGTTTGACGTTCTCACGCGTTTTTTGTTTCAAAAGCGTTAGGATGGGACTCATAGCGTGGGGCGTAATGGATGCCCCGCACACGATGGGAGGCTATCAATGGCTAATCGTTTCGTTCTCAATACCATCTCTTATCATGGTTCCGGCGCCATCAAGGAGATCCCCGGCGAGCTCCAGCGTCGCGGCTACAAGAAGATCTTCGTCTGCTCCGACCCCGATCTGGTCAAGTTTGGCGTTACCGCTAAGGTGACCGACGAGCTCGACGCCGCCGGCATCGCTTGGAGCCTCTACTCCGAGATCAAGCCCAACCCCACGATTCAGAACGTCAAGGACGGCGTCGAGGCCTTCAAGGCCGCCGAGGCTGACGCTATCGTGACCATCGGTGGCGGCTCCTCCATGGACACCGCCAAGGCCATCGGCATCATCATCAACAACCCCGAGTTCGCCGATGTCCGCAGCCTCGAGGGCGTTGCTCCCACTAAGAACCACGCCGTGTTCACCATCGCCGTGCCGACGACCGCCGGTACCGCTGCCGAGGTGACCATCAACTACGTCATCACCGACCCCGAGAAGGTCCGCAAGTTCGTGTGCGTCGACACCAACGACGCCCCCGAGGTTGCCGTCGTCGATCCTGACATGATGGCTTCCATGCCCGCCGGCCTGACCGCTTCCACTGGTATGGACGCTCTGACCCACGCCATCGAGGGCTACACCACCAAGGGTGCTTGGGAGCTCTCTGACATGTTCCACTTTGAGGCTATTAAGCTGATCAGCGAGAACCTGCGTGACTCCGTCGCCGAGGCCAAGTCCGGCCAGCCCGGCTCCGGCCGCGAGGGCATGGCCCTTGGCCAGTATGTCGCCGGCATGGGCTTCTCCAACGTTGGCCTGGGCATCGACCACGCAATGGCTCACACCCTGTCTGCTCACTACGACACCCCGCACGGCGTCGCTTGCGCCATGCTGCTGCCGATCGCCATGGAGTTCAACAAGCCGGTTTGCGCTGAGCGCCTGGCCAAGGTTGCCCTTGCCATGGGTGTTGACACCACGGGCATGAGCACCGACGAGGCTGCCGACGCCGCTATCGCCGCCGTCAAGCAGCTTTCCGCCGACGTGAATATCCCGCACGTCTGCGAGGCTATGAAGGCCGACGAGATCGAGGTTCTGGCCAAGGACGCCATGGCCGACGCCTGCTTCCCGGGTAACCCGCGCGAGGCAACGCTCGACGACGTCATCGAGCTCTTCAAGAAGATCTGCCCGGCTGCCTAGCCCAGTTTGGTGGTCCTTCGCCCGTAGGTGTATGGTCTTTTGACGTGCCGCTGGCCCCGCCGTGCTACGCACGGCGGGGCTTTTTGTGCTGCGTCGATGCCCTGAGACGGACAAAACCAAGGCGTACTGCCCGCTGCGGATAGGTGGTGCACTTCCCAGCGTGCATTTTTGGGAGTATTCAGCAAGCTCTTAAAAATGCATAACGTTTTGAATGGCCCGTAGTGGCCCGCAGGCGCCCATCGACAGCCATTGTGGGCGGGCTATCGATAAGTGGAGGGGGTTGTTACTGAGTTTTTGCTTTGCGACGACCTGCAACACTGCTGTAACCACGTCGTTTTGTCGTTCGTGATGGGGCCGTTGGGGCCCACGGTGCTGAATACTCCGTTTTTTGCACGGCCCAAGGTGGGGTACCCTGAGACGAAGCAAAAAGACTCCTCATTTCTATGCAGATACCGATAGGATTTATGCAAGATTGGGATTGTAAGCCGTGCGCGTGCGCAAAATCGGCGCGAGGACGTCTGGAGGTGGCTCGGCTCCCAGAGCCTTGCGCGTGCAGAACGGTTAAAATCGGGACTCGGTCTTAGTTTTGCTTGGAAGGATGCACATGGCTTCTGTAATCGATGCTTCTCTAGAGGAGACGCTCTCCTATATCGCGGGACAGCTTAAGACACTGACTTCTATTGCTTCGCCGACGGGCTATACCCGTGCGGCGACTGATTATCTGATGGAGACCCTGCGCGATATGGGGTTTGGGCCTGAGCGTTCCAATAAGGGTAACGTGCTCGTTGAGCTTGGTGGCGAGGGTGAGCCGCTCGTACTGGCGAGCCATGTCGATACCCTGGGCGCCATGGTGCGTTCCATTAAGGACAATGGTCGCCTGCGCCCCACGACGCTCGGCGGGCATCAGTGGTCTACGGCCGATGGCGAGAACTGCACCGTCTACACGCGCGACGGCAATGTCTACACGGGCGTGGTCCTCAATACCGAGCCTTCGGCGCATGTGGCCGACGAGCCGGTCAAGACCATCGAGAAGAACATGGAAATCCTGCTCGACGAGAATGTCGACAGCAAGGACGATGTGCTTGAGCTGGGCATTCAGACCGGCGACATCATCGCTATGGATCCGCGTACCACGGTGACGGAGAGCGGCTACATCAAGAGCCGCTTCCTGGATGACAAGCTGTCGGCGTCGATTCTGCTGGGTCTGGCCCGCGCTGTTGCTGACGGCGAGGTGTCGCTTTCGCGCAAGGTGTCGCTGCTCTTTACCGTGTACGAGGAGGTCGGCCACGGCGGTGCTTTCGTGCCGGCCGACACGCGCGAGATGATCAGCGTTGACATGGGCTGCGTGGGCGACGACCTGGGCTGCACCGAGCGCATGGTGTCGATTTGCGCCAAGGATTCGGGCGGTCCGTACAACTACGACCTGGTAACCACGCTGTCCAACATCGCGCGCGAGCTGGAGCTCGATTACGCCATCGATGTGTATCCGCACTACGGCTCGGACGTTGAGGCCACGCTCTCGGCCGGCTACGACATCCGTCACGGCCTGATCGGCCCCGGCGTGTACGCGAGCCACAACTACGAGCGCAGCCACATCGACGGCGTGCGCAATACCTACGAGCTGGTCCGCGCCTACGTACAACGCTAGCGATGCAGCGGCCTCGGCTGATACGGCAGTACCGACCGAGGCCGTCCTCTCTAAGTTGCGGTGAAATAGGGACTGTTTGGCGGTTTTAAACGCTTAAACAGTCCCTATTTCACCGCAATTTATGAAGGGGATGGGGCTACTTAAGTGCGCCGGTCACCGTGCCGCCGCCGAGGACGATGTCGCCGCGGTAGACTACAACGGCTTGGCCGGGGGCGATGGCGCGCTGCGGGTCGTCAAAAGTTAGCAGCATTTGCCCGTCTTCGCCGCGCGCAAGGGTCGCTGCCTGGTCTTTCTGACGATAGCGGTACTTGGCACCTACGCGAATGCCACCGGACGTGAGCTCTGCCTTCATGCGGTCGGCAGGGGCACTCCAGATCCAGTCGTTGGCCGTGAGCGCTGTGGCCGTTAGGTCCTCGGCCTCGCCCAGATGCACGGTGCTGCTGTCGGCGTCGACGCCCGTTACGTACACGGGATGCGCCATCGCGACGCCCAGGCCCTTGCGCTGACCGATGGTGTAGCGCAGCGCACCGTTGTGGCGCCCGACCACGCTGCCGTCGCGCCACACAATGTCGCCCGGTGCAGCGGGATGTCCGCAGCGGCGCTCGATATAGCCCGCGTAGTCACCGTCTGGAATAAAGCAGATGTCCTCGCTTTCGGCCTTCTTGGCGTTGGTAAAGCCCTGCTCGGCGGCAATGCGGCGCACGTCGCGCTCTTTGTCCAGCCCAGCCAGCGGAAAGATCGTGTGCGCCAG
>CAVEET010000005.1:0-7262 GCA_963614835.1 Bulleidia sp.
CCGGCAAGACCGGTCTCGTTCATGAGCTCAACCGTCACGTGCTCCAGCAGGTGGCAGAGCTCGGTCTGGCCCATGCAGTCCTGGAACTCGCGGCCGGAATCGCCCAGGCACAGGTGCTTGGCAATCGCCGGCACCAGGTAGTACACGCGCGCCGTGGCCTCGATGTCCTCCGAGGTCATGAGCGGCATGCCGGGGTTCACCAGCACATGCGCGCAGATCTTGTCCTCGCTGACGGTGACCTTAAGGATGTTGAACAGGCCTGCCATAACTCTCCCCTACTCTTCCTTGTCCTACTCGTCGCCGTCGTGCGGATTCGCGGAACCCGCACCCGACGTCGTCGGCTCGTCTACCGAAGACTCGGAATCCTTCTTATCGGTTTCGGCCGGAGCAATCACGCGAATGAGCGAGATGCGCTGGCCACGCATCGACTGCACCTTGAACTTGTACCCCGCGACCTCAAACACCTCTCCGATGTCGGGCACCGAGTCGCAAAGCTCCAAAATCCAGCCGGCGATGGTCTCATAATCATCGCTTTCCTCAAGCGGCCAACCAAGCTCAATCGCGTCATCGCACGAAAAACGCCCATCAACGAGCCACTCGCGGCGCGAAAGGCGCGTGAGATACTTGTTGTCGGGGTCGAACTCGTCCTCGATCTCGCCGACGATCTCCTCGACGATGTCCTCGATAGTGATAATGCCGGCCGTGCCGCCGTACTCGTCCACGACCACCACGATCTGGTCGTGCGAGGTCTGCATCTCGGACAGCAGCGGCAGGATGTCCTTGGTGTCGGGCACAAAGGTGGCGTCGCGCAAAAAGCCGGCGATGGGCTGGTCGCCTTTGCCGTCGAGCGCGGGCTGAATCAGGTCCTTGATGTGCGCGATGCCGGCGACGTTGTCGGGATCCTCGTGATAGACGGGGATGCGGCTAAAGCCGGTCTGGCGCATGGTGGACAGCACGTCGGCGACCGTCTCGTCGTCCTCGCACATGGTGGTGTCCACGCGCGGCACCATGACCTCGCGGGCAACGGTGTCGCCCAGGTCGAAGATCTCGTGGATCATGCGCTTTTCCTCGTCGAGCAGGTCGTCCTGCTCCGAGACCATGTACTTGATCTCTTCTTCCGAGACGTTCTGGCGGTCGTCGGCACTCTTGATGCGCAGGATGCGGGCCAGGCCATCGGAGCAAGCACCGGTCAGCCACACGAGCGGACGGGCGATCTTTTGGAAAAACGACAACGGCCCCACAACCTGCTTGGACACGCCTTCGGCATTGGCCAGGCCGATGCGCTTGGGGACGAGCTCGCCGATCACGATGGACACGAAGGCGACCGCGACGGTGATGATGACCGGCGCCAGGCCGCGTGCGATGGCGGAGAGCGGCGCGATGCCAAAGCTCATGAGCCACGTGGCGAGCGGGTCGGACAGGCTCGTCGAGGCGACGGCGGACGAGGCGAAGCCCACGAGCGTGATGGCGACCTGGATGGTGGCGAGCAGCTGGTCGGAGTCGGCAGCCAGCTTAATGGCATGCTCGGCGCGCTTGTCGCCTTCCTCGGCCTCGTGCTCCAGCACGGCGCGCTTGGCCGTGGTGAGCGCCATCTCTGACATAGAGAAGTAGCCGTTGATGAGGGTCAAAACGAGGGTGGTGATAAGGGAGATGGTTATGTCCATCGGGAGTTTCTCGAACCTCCAAGATTCGGGACGTCGGATTAAAACGTTGGTGGCGGATACGGCAATTGCACTGGCGACCGAGCGGGGGCACGGGCGCTGGCGTGGTCGCTAGATTACGAAGAGGATCACCGCCATGAACTGGAAGATGCTGCCGGCGAGTACCCACAGGTGAAACACGCTGTGAAGATAGCGCACGTTTTTGGCGATATAGAACGGCACGCCCGCGGTGTAGCACACGCCGCCGACGGCGAGCAGGGCAAGTGCCACGGGGTTGAGCAGCGCCACAAGTTCGGGCAGCTTAAAGACAACGAGCCAGCCCATCAGCAGATAGACCAGGCCGCTTACCCAATGCGGCTGGCGCTCGCGCAGGAAGCACTCGAGGGCGATGCCGATGATGGCGATGGCCCATACGGCAAAGAACAGCACAGCGCCGCCGTCGTTTGCGAGCGTGATGAGGCAAAACGGCGTATAGCTGCCGGCTATGAGCAGGTAGATGCAGCTGTGATCGATGATGCGAAACACGCGCTTGGCGCGCGCGGGCTGAATCGCGTGGTAGAGCGTGGAGGCTAGGTATTCGAGGATAATGCTGACGCCATAGACAATTGCCGCGGCCATGTGGGCCGGGCCTCCGCCGCGCAGGGCGGCGAATACGATCAGGAGCACCAGGCCCGCGATACCCAGCAGGCAGCCGACACCATGGGTGACGGAGTTCATGATCTCCTCACCCACCGTGTAGTGTGGAACGGCCGCGGTCTTGGGTCGCGGCTTAGAACTGTCGCTCGAATCGGACATGCCGGTTACATCCTCCAACGTAAAGAGTTCTCAACACTATATCAAAGCGTCTGGGTACGTGCGAAATTTGCACCATACGTGACCCCTTGTTTACCCATTCTTTGCTTGTTGACGCATCAACGGCAAACGTCCATAATGCGCTTGCATTAAATGTTGATGTATTAACATCTTATAGGAAAGCTTCTTATGTCTCAAAACGCACGTTCCCATCGAAAGCTCAAGATAGCCGGCGTCGTTGCACTGGTGGTTGTCGTTGCGCTGCTCGGATTTGCCGGCAACTTCCTGTTTGACTTCGCGCTGAATCCCCGCGCGCCATACACCATGAAGATGATGCAGGATAGCAAGAACGACAAAGAAGGTGAGCAGCCGGATGCCGAGGATACCGAGGCGCGGGCATGGTTTAAAGAGAACCGCGAGAGCAGCAGCCTCACTGCGGACGACGGGACCGAGCTTGCCGCCTGGTATTTTGCTGCGTCAGAGAGCACGCACGACTACGCCGTCTGCCTGCATGGATATACCAACGAGCCCATCGGTATGGCCCGATACGTCAAGCGATTCCACGACCGCGGCATGAACGTACTCGCACCCGCCGCACGCGCCCACGAGCGCTCCGGCGGCGACTATATCGGCATGGGCTGGCCCGAGCGGCTCGATGTCGTCGCATGGATCGAGCGAATCGTTCAGGCTGACCCCGAGGCGCGCATCCTGGTCTTTGGCGAGTCGATGGGTGCGGCAACTGCCATGAACGTCGCGGGGGAATCTCTGCCCGCAAACGTGGAATGCATTATCGAGGACTGCGGTTATACAAGTGTTTGGGACGAGTTTTCTCTGCAGCTCAAGGACGTGTTCGGCCTGCCCAGCTTTCCCTTGCTCGATGTAGCCAACTTGGTGTGCAACGTGCGCGCGGGCTACGACTTTCATAAAGCGAGCAGTGTGGAGCAACTCAAACACGCGACGGTTCCCATGCTGTTTATCCACGGCGACCAGGACACCTTTGTACCGTACAGCATGCTCGACCAAAACTACGACGCGTGCGCCAGCAAGGTCAAGCAAAAGCTCACTATCCATGGCGCCACCCACGCCAAGAGCGCGCAGGTCGACCCCGAACTCTACTGGAATACGGTCGACAACTTCCTCGACAAGAATTTTTAGGCAAAAAGCAACGTCTGGGGTTTTGTTGCCAAAAATCGGTTTGTAGTCGGCGGTATTCGATTTTTCACCGCACTTCTGAAAAGCCGCCCGCAAGCGTTGTGCTCGTGGGCGGCTTTTGCTCAACTAACGCTACAAAGGCGCTTGTTTTGTCCAATAGCTAGGCGCTACTTGACCTCGATGAGCTCATACTCGCTCGTGCCCAGGCCGATCTTTTCGGCGTGCGCGATGCACGCGCGCCAGTCGGTGTCGGGATGCGTGATGCAGAAGGGATCCTTGGCCTGCTCGCCCTCCAGATGCTCGTGATTGTGCTCCATCTTGGCCGCGCTGTCGGTAAGCTCGGTGTTGGGCAGCGGTTCGGATGCCATGACGGCATCGGCGCAGGCCTGGTCGATGGCGACCGGGTCGAAGCTCGCGAACATGCCGATGTCGTTGACGATAGGCGTGTCGTTTTCGGGATGGCAATCGCAGTTGGGGCTGATATCCATGGCAAGCGAGATGTGAAAGCTCGGGCGGCCGTCGACGACGGCCTTCGTATACTCGGCGATCTTGCAGTTGAGCACGTCGGCCGCGGCCTCATAGCCGGGCTTGATGCAGTCCTGGTTGCATGCCGCAATGCAGCGTCCGCAGCCCACGCAGCGATCGTGGTCGATGGCGGCCACGTGCACCGTGCGGGTGTTGCCGTTAGCAAGCTCGCGCTCGCGAGTATCGTCAAACGAGATGGCGTTGTGCGCGCAGATCTTTTCGCAGGCACGGCAGCCAACGCAGTGCTCGGGCGCGACGTTCGGCTTGCCGGCGGCATGCTGCTCCATCTTGCCGGCACGGCTGCCGCCCCCCATGCCCAGGTTCTTCATGGCGCCGCCAAAACCGGCCTGCTCATGGCCCTTAAAGTGGGTGAGGCTGATCACAATGTCGGCGTCCATGAGCGCCTGACCGATC
This sequence comes from Bulleidia sp., assembly GCA_963614835.1. GTDB lineage: Bacteria > Actinomycetota > Coriobacteriia > Coriobacteriales > Coriobacteriaceae > Collinsella. Next base: position 4,545 of record CAVEET010000005.1, read on the forward strand.
TTGGCCTCGTGCACGTACTCGCCGCCCTCGACCGGGACGAGCGCCTCGTCGGTGCCCTTGAGACCGTCGGCAATGATGATCTGGCAACCCGTAGCATACGGGGTAAAGCCGTTCTGGTAGGCGGTATCGATGTGCTCGAGCGCGTTTTTGCGGCTACCGACATAGAGCGTATTGCAGTCGGTGAGGAAGGGCTTGCCGCCCAGCTCCTTCACGACGTCCGCGACGGCGCGGGCGTAGTTGGGGCGCAAAAAGCTCAGGTTGCCCAGCTCGCCAAAGTGAATCTTGATGGCGACGAACTTGTTCTCAAAGTCGATCTGCTCGATACCGGCGTGACGGATGAGGCGCTTGAGCTTGTCGAGCTGGCTCTCGCGAGCATGCGTGCGCAGGTTGGTGAAGTACACCTTAGCGGGTGCTGCGGGTGTAGTTGCGGTCATAGATCTATCCCCTCGGTCTATATGGCGTTACAGACATAGAGGATGGTACCAGTTAAAGCAGAGTTAAAGTCAAGTATGGCACCTAGTCATTGGGGACGTTCTTAAACGACTACTCTTGGACTTTGAGCGCCTCGGCCAGGCCCACACGTTTGATGGAACGCATGTGCAGCAGCGCCACGACCAGGTAGGTCGCAAAGCCAATGCCCACGCACGCCGCCATGGACCAAGCGGGCACGTAGATCTCGATATTGCCGTTGTAGGCGAGCAGCATCGAACGGAAGATGGCCGTGAGCGAGCCAATAATGATCGGCAGGCTCAGCACGAGCGACGCCGCCACGCACAGCGTGATCGAGCGGATGTACAGATGCGAGATCTCGCCATCGCGATAGCCAAAGACTTTCATGTAGCTGATCGAACGGGCGCTGTGGTCGATCACAGCCTTGGTCAGCAGGTACATAAACAGCAAGAAGATGAACACCGCAAGCCCAACCATCATTCCGATCATTTTGCTCATCATGCCGATGAATTGGTCGCCCACGGCGCGCATGTCGTCGGGCGTGGTGTCGCCGGCAAAGTAACGAGCATCGAGGTCGAGCTTCTCGTTGCTCACATAGCCGTTAAAGTAGGCGGCGTCGTTGTCGAACAGCTCATTAAAGTCGTCGATACTCATATAGATATTCATGTCCGACTTGGAGCCCCAGGCACAGTCCTTGCCCGCGTACTCAAGGGAATAATACTCACCCTCGTACTTGTCGCTGAGCGTGACCTTCTGGCCCTCGCTCCAGCCAAACTTGTCGAGCAAGCCACCGCCAAAGACGACGCGTCCGTCGCCGACGTCCAGCCCTTTCCAGTAGCGCGAATCGGGCAAGATGCCGTAGACGGAAATCGTCTCCTGCCCATTTCCGTCGCCGCGATCGTATTGCAGCTGGTAGACGGCGTATTTCTCGGCCTGTGCGATTGCGCCCGCGCCGTTATCGGTCGTATTGACCGGGTGGATATCGTCGTTGTCGGTGTCGATCTTAGAGGCCTTGTCAATCAGGTCGATAGCCTCGTCGCGGTTGCAGCCGAGGATATCGGCAAGGTCATCGAGGCGCGCATAAAGCGCATCCTTCTTGTCCTGGACCTTGGTAAGCGCATCCTGCGCCGCAGTCAGGCTCTCGGCAGACGGAGATGCGGTCGCGGCATCGGCTGCCGTCTGCGCCGCATCGGCCGCGTCGTCAAGCTCGTCATCGGCATCTTGGGCGGCGGAAAGCAGCGCGCCGTCAACCGACTGCAAGCGCTCGAGTGCTGACCACTGCTCGCGATCCTCGGCAGTGCCCTCGAGCTCCAGCGGCGCCTTGAGCGTGTACTGGTGCTCGGCGACCAGGCTTGTCTCGAGGTTGTCGGCGTAGTGCGTCATCGTGGGCAGAATCGCCAGGCCAAAGAGCAGCAGCAGCGACGCAAATGCAATGCCCACGAAGAGCGTGGCAAAGTTGCCCAGGTTGCGCAGGAAGATGCGCAAGCGGAAGCGGGAAACAAAACCCATGCGCTCCGGCAGCTGCAGGCCGCGCTTGGTGCCAGACTTGCCGCTCGCCTCGTGGCGAAGAAACTGCAACGGCGTCTTGCCCATCTTGCGAAGCAGACCCACCAGCGTGATGAGAATGAGCGCAGCGGCGGGAACCACGGCGCACTTCACAAAGATCTCCCAGCTCCAGTACACCTGGAAGGGCGGCAGGCTGTACGAGCCGTAATAGAGGCTGCGCATGGGCTCGGTAAAGAACACGACGCCGAGCGCAGTGCCCAAAAGCGCCGCGACCACGCCCACGATGGCGGGAAGCGCAAGGTAGTGCAGCACGATCTCGCGTCGACGATAGCCGCTGGCGAGCAGCGTGCCGATGATGGCGCTCTCCTCCTCGATGGTGGCGTCGGTAAGGACCACAAAGACAAACGCCATGATCACGATGATGATGTCGAGCAACGTCGTCCACATCATGGAGTCGTCGTCTACGTCGTCGCGCGCGTAGCCAATGCCCTGGTTGGAATCGGCGTCGATGAGGTCATCCACGCGCGCATCGGCATCGGTCAGCGCCTCGACCATATCCTGCTCCGCATCGATGCGATCCGCGGTGGGGAGGTCGCGATCGGTAAAGGTAAAGGAGTACGTGTAGGCAGGCGCGCCGCCGGCATCCTCGAGCGCGGCAAAGCCGGCGTCGGTGACCTCGGCCACGCCATAGGTGATGGTGTTCACCGTAAAGTCCGAATTGTTGAGGAACAGCGCCTGGCTATCGGGCTGGGTTATGATGCC
>CAVEET010000006.1:0-4208 GCA_963614835.1 Bulleidia sp.
CCGTAATGCCCTGCTTGCGGCAGGTGTCCTGTAGCAACTGCAAGATCTGCTTGCCAGTTTTGTAGTCGAGTGCGCCCGTGGGCTCGTCGCACAGAAGCAACTTGGGATTCTTGGCCAGTGCGCGGGCGATGGACACGCGCTGCTGCTCGCCGCCCGAAAGCTGTGCGGGGAAGTTGGCGAGGCGCTCGCCCAGGCCAACCTGACGAAGCGTCTGTTCGGCATCGAGCGAATCGGGGCAGATCTGAGCCGCGAGCTCGACATTTTCGAGCGCCGTCAGGTTGGGGACCAGATTGTAGAACTGGAAGACAAAGCCGACGTCGGCACGGCGGTATTCCACGAGCTGCGCCTCGTTGGCGGAGCTCACGTCGCGCCCGTCCACCGTCACAGTGCCGGAGGTTACCGTATCCATGCCACCCAGGATGTTGAGCGCCGTAGTCTTGCCGGCACCCGAGGCGCCCAGGATAATGGCGAGCTCGCCGCGCTCAACGGTAAAGCTCGCGCCGTCGAGCGCGTGAATGCGGGCATCGCCCTCGCCGTACGCCTTGATGACGTCTTTGAATTCGATATAAGCCATCGATTAATTCCCATCTGGTCGGATAACTCCTTAGTATTACCCATTTCGCACCGACCAAAAAGGGACAGGTTCATTTTGGCAGGTTTTAGAGGCGGACGGTGAAGGTGATCTGGTTGCCGTAGCCGCAGACAGAAGCGCTCCCGCCATGGGCTTCGGCGATGGCACGCACCACGGATAGGCCCACGCCCGAGCCACCTGTCTTGGAGCTGCGCGAGACATCTGCGCGGTAGAAGCGGTCGAATAGTCGGTCCAGGTCACCCTCGGGCAGCTCGTCCACGGCGTTCGAAACGACAAGCTCGGTGACGCCCTTACCCTGACCGCGCGAGACGACACGCAGGATCGACTCAATTACACTGCCCTCACTCGCATAGCGCGTGGCGTTATCCAGCAGCAACTCAACCACCTGCGCCACCGCTGCAGCGTCGGCATGGGCCCGCACACCGCTCGCGATCGACGTCGACAGCCGCTTTCCACGCGAAACCGCCACCGATTCAAACGGCGCCGCAGCCTTGTCCACGGCCTCCGAAAGATCGATCGATGTCATGGTAAAGCCCGCCGAGCCCTCGTCCATACGCGCCAGGAACACCAGACGCTCCGTCAGCGCCGTCAACCGTGCAACCTGTTCGTGAATGCTCTGTGTCCACTCGCTCTCGCCGCTCTCGATTTCCTGCACCTCGTTAGCGGCGTCGATCACAGCTAGCGGCGTTTTGATCTCGTGGCTCGCATCGGTAATAAAGCGCTTTTGCTTACTGTAGCTCTCGACCATCGGTCGAATCACCGCGCCCGAGGCACCCGCCACAATTGCCAGCACCGCCAGCCAGCCAATGCAACTGATTGCCACGCTCGCGCTCAAAAACGAATGAAAGCTTGCAAGCTCACGCGAGCAGTCCACGAACACATAGGTGGTCTCGTCGCCCTGAACCGTAACCGTATAGCGGTAGTTACCAGAAAAGCCCGAGGTCCAACCTTTGGAATATAATCCTGCCGCGATGCGTGCAGCACGCTTGGCGCCCACCGCGGCAATGCGGGCCGTGTTGACATCGGTCACCTGCCCACCGGCGATCGACACCGTAAAGTAGCGCGTGTCGAAGGGAGACTCCGCCGTCATGCCTTCGAAGTGCCTGATGCGAACGCCTGCCTGGCTATCGCCGGCATCCTTGCCATTAGCGGGATCGTCTTTAGGCTCGTCCCCCCAATCGATACCGTCCTTGCCCGCCAGGATATAGTCCAGGCGAGCGTCGGCCATCTTGCAGACATGCGAATAATTGACGATGTTGATGCCGGCGATGATGAGCGTGAGCACCACGGTCACGGCGCCCATGGCAAAGAGGATAAACTTGCGACGCAGACGACGTCCCATTGCACTGGCAGCATCGGCGCGCCCCGGATTACCCGAGTCCGCGCCCATGCCGAGCTTTGCCGCCATGCGCTTCCGCCACGCGCTCGCGCTCACGCTTATTCGCCCTCCTCGACAACCTCAAGCGAATATCCCTGGTTGCGCGACGCGCGGATGGCCACATTGGCACCAAGCCCCGTCAGCTTTTTGCGCAGGTACGAGATGTAGACCCACACCACATTGGCGCCTTCGGGCGCGTCCTCACCCCAAACCCCGAGCATCAGACGTTCGGTGGGCATGCGCGTGCCGGCGTTGCGCATAAAGAGCTCCATAAGCTGAAACTCGCGATTGGCCAGATGCTCCTCGCCCAAAGGCCCAACGAGTGTGCACGATGCCGTGTCGAGGCGCACGTTGCCCACGCTAAGCGTCGTGGCGTCAATTGCCGTCGCAGCGCGCGTCATGGCACGAATGCGTGCGAGCAGTTCCTTGGCGGCAAACGGCTTGGTCAGGTAATCGTTGGCACCGGCATCCAGGCCCTCGACCTTATCGGACACCTCGCTTTTTGCCGTGAGCATGATGATGGGCAGGCGTTTGCCGGCCTCACGCGTGCGCTTGAGAACCTCGATACCGTCCATGCCGGGCATCATGATGTCCAGGATTGCGGCGTCATAGTCGTTGGCGAGTAGATATTCGAGTGCCGTCAGACCGTCGAGGGCGGTGTCGACCTCGTAGTCGCTATGTTGAAGAATCGCGGTAAGGGCACGGGAGAGGCCGGGTTCGTCCTCGGCAAGCATCAGCTTCATAGTTGTTCCTTTAGCGCACGGCTATACAGGTTTTGATACTGCCGATAATAGCGCACCGTCAGCCGCCTTAGCGCAGCCTTAGCTACTCAACCTGCGCGTTTTCAAATACGCAGGATAGGGCTTAGCCAAACTTAAGGCACATATGCCGAGCGCTTGGACGCATGCCGGCCGCGAAAGGACGGCGACTCGTTCTTTCAGGGCGTCTTGGCTATGCAAAGTGCTCGAACGTTAGTCCTCGTACGCGCCCTCAAGCCGAAGCAGCCACTCCTTGCGGTCAAGCCCACCGGCATATCCGTTGAGCGAACCATCGGCGGCAACCACGCGATGGCACGGCACAATGATCGAAATGGGATTTCGCGCGACCGCGGCCCCCACGGCACGGGGAGACGCAACGGGTGCTTCGTTTCCCGGTACACGATGTCGAGCCGCAACACGCTGGGCAATCTCGCCATACGTGGCGACCTCGCCACGCGGAATAGAAAGCAGCTCGTACCAAACTTCACGCTGAAACGCCGTGCCAATCAAATGCAACGGCGGCGTAAACCGAGGTTCCTGCCCTGCAAAATAAGCATTCAACCAAGCCCAAGAACGCTCAAGTACCGAAGAAGCCGCACCGTTTGTCGGATTCACCGAAGACATGCCGCCAGCACCAGAAACCGCATCGGCGCCTTCAACATGTTCGGGATCTTCTTTGAGAAGCGTGGAGCCAAAGTGCTCCTGCCCCTCAAACCAAAGCCCCGTCAAACCGCGGCCATCAGCGGCAAGCAGGATTTCGCCCAAAGGCGAAGCAAACGTCGTCGTGACCACCAGCGGCTCCTTTCAAAACTTCGCAAACATAATACCGCGAATTGTGCAGACAACCCCGCAGATACGTCTGGGCGGGCTCGCAATTGCTTAAGCGAGGCTGTTTTCCCCAATCAAGCGAAGAAGACGCAGGGCTTCGACGCCAGAGCGGTACCTCTATCAGCTGAGCTCTAATACTTTCCCGAGAAGTGAACGAGTAAAAACGAAGCCCCGGAGCATCCACGCCTTTAGACCGCAAAACCGCAGGATTCGCACAGCAAAACCGCAGGAAATAGCGGTCACAAATTGCCAATGCTTCGGGGGTCCAAATAAGGTCGTTCACTTCTCGGCAAAGTATTAGACCCCGATTCGCACCAACCCCAAAGTCACCTCAGGCGGCAGACGCAGCGCGCCGCAGCTGCCGTCACGGCCCCAAAGTCACCTCAGGCAGCAGGCGCGAACGCGCCGCAGCTGCCGGCCGCGCCCCACAGTCCCCCAAGGCGGCAGGCGCAAAGCGCCGAGGCCGCCGCCGGGACCAGGGCCCACAACAGCCACGTGCTCCCATCAGCCCAGCGGCCCCAACCAACAACGGCCCCATCGCAGACTGCTCGCAGCAGCGTCACCGCAGGCGGGGGCCGGGCTTAGTTTTCAGAACACTCCGCACTGATATTTTCTGTATTGAAGACGTCGATGATGCACCCGTATACCATTG
>CAVEET010000007.1:0-2540 GCA_963614835.1 Bulleidia sp.
CTTCCGCCCGAGATGTGGTTTGTCATGCGCGAGGAAGAACCCGAGCCGCGCACGATGATGCCCGAGACCATTCCGTGGAAGCTCCTGCAGGGCATCGCGCTTGTACAACTCTATCGCGAGGAAAAATGGGTTGAGCCGCCCGAGCTCGATCGGCTCCCCTACAGCCTGCTCTACCACCAGACCATGTCGACGCTTGCCAGCACCGGTGAGCTCACGCCGGCCGAACTTGCCCAGCGCGTGCTCACGCTCAGTTATTTCCATCGCGTCTCGACCGATGACTATCGCGTGTTGCTGCGCCACCTCATTGACATCGACCATATCCAGGTCACCGAGGGCGGCGGGCTCATCGTGGGTCTCGCGGGCGAGCGCATCATTAACAACTTTAAGTTTTACGCCGTGTTCCAGGAAAACGAGGAGTTCACCGTTCGCAGCGAGTCGGCCGAGTTGGGCACGATTGTCAATCCGCCACCGCCCGGTGAGCGCATCGCCATCGCCGGGCACTGCTGGATTGTCGAGGAAGTGGACTGGAAGCGACACACCGTCTTTGCCACGCAAGTCAAAGGTCGGGTGCCGGCATACTTTGGCGACTGCCCCGGAGACATTAACACGCACGTGCTCGAGCGTATGCGCCAAGCGCTCACTGAGCACGCGGCATATCCGTACCTCATGGGTAACGCACGGGCTCGCTTGGCGCAGGCTCGTCATACCGCCGAGATTTCGGGCGCGGGAACTAAGCCGCTCATCAACCTGGGTGGCGACACCTGGGTGCTCTTCCCCTGGTTGGGCAGCTACGCCTTTTTGGCACTCGAGCGCATGCTCAAGATTAAATGCGCCGCGGAGCTGGGCCTTCGCGGGCTCGATCCGTCGCGTCCATACTTTATGCAGTTTAAGATGAAGGCTGACGAGGAGACGTTCTTTGAGGTGCTCGCAGCCGAGGCCGAAAAGGACTTCGACCCCATCGAGCTCGTCTATCCCGGCGAGGTGCCTTATTTTGATCGCTACGACGAGTACGTTCCCGAGGAGCTCGTGCGCAAGGGCTTTGCCGAAGGCGTGCTCGACATCGGGGGCATGAAGCAGCGCGTCCTCAGCTGGCGTGACCACACCTAAGACCAGTCTTTTTTGGGACGGGGAGACTTACTTGTCGTGAAGGACGGTGCCGAGGAAGTCGGTGTCGAAGGGCACAGCTTCGGCAAAGGCGTAGTCGCCGTCGCTGGCGATGAGTAGATAATTCTCCTCGCCGCCGAACTCCGTATCGCCACAAGGCACCACCCAGGCGCGAGCGAACACCTCGACTGCCGTGGCAGCGCAGTCGCGCAGGAACGTCACGTCGCTCCCCTCGTTTGCGCTCACGATATTGGCAACGTAGATACCCCCGGGGTTCAGGCTGCCTCGCACCAAACGCAACGCCTCAACCGTCGCCAGTTTGCGTACGGGCTCGGCACCGCCAAAGCAATCGCTCACGACCACGTCGTAGCGACGATGTCCCACGCTCGTCACGCCCAGATACGAGCGAGCCTCGGCGGTTATCACCCGCAGGCGATCGCCCACCGCGTGCTCCAGCTCATCCAGGTAGAACCAGCGGCGCGCCAGGCGCGTAATCTCTCCGTCATACTCGATGACGTCCATGCGCAAGCCCGCGTGCGACATCAGAGCGAACTTGGGATAGGCAAACCCACCGCCGCCCAGCATAAGCATACGGTCGATGCCGTGGCCATAAGCATCGCGCATCGCATCCTCGGCCTCAAACACGTCGTCAAACGCACGATAGTACGCAAAGACGGGCTCCGCCCAACGCTCGCCGACGTAGCTCGCACTTTGGTAGACGCCGCCTTGTACCAACACGCGAATCTCATCGCCGCCCTCATCGTGCACGCGCTTCACACGCGCCAACCCATTGCGGGTCCTCGCAACCTGCAGACAGGCAGCGCGAACAGCGACGGCAGCCGCACCAAGCGCCGCAGCTCCCAGGGCAACGCCGGCAACGACGCCAGCAGAAACACTTGGCTTGTTCATCTAGAGCTCCTTTTGCAGATAGAGTCCATGGTCGTAAAAACCCAAATGGCGATAGTACTCGCGCGTACCGATCGCGCTGATCACGTTGATGTGCGTATAGCCCGCGTCCCGAGCAATATAGCACGCACGCTCCACCAGCGACCGCCCCAGCCCATGATGCTGAGCCGCCTGACCCTGATCGCCCACACGTGCCGCCATGCCATACACGTGCACCTCGCGAATCATTGCCTCGTCCGGCGTCGTCGGCAACTCGTCCGCATGTGCGGCAACAAAAGCGCGAACGGGCAGCGACAGGCGCAAAAAGCCGGCGATCTTGCCTTCGGGCGTCACCCACTGCAAAAAGCGTTCACGCGTCACCGGCGTCTCGTATGCGACCTCATCAAGAGATAGCTCATCCAAGTCGGCACCCGCGGTACTGATCTCGCGATAGCGAATCTCACGCACCGTCGCACCGTCACCCCGAGCAGCCAGGCGGTTCTCAACGAGCTGACGCAGGTTGGGCTTCTTGTTGCCCACCATAATGTCGT
>CAVEET010000008.1:0-5383 GCA_963614835.1 Bulleidia sp.
TTGATAAAACTGTTCTCAGCAAAACACGCGAGAGGAGAACATGATGAACGCAACGAATATGGTCCAGGGAAACCTCGCCCTTAAGCTCGAGACGCCTGCCGCGCCCGCTTTTACTGTTGTCAAGGGTGGACGTTCCGGTTATCAGCCTTTGCCCGTAAAGTCTGCTCGCACTCAGTATGCTGTTGCCGCGCCGACTCCCGCTGCCCTGAAGGTCTCGACGATTGTTGCCGTCGCCGTTGCGCTCACGCTCTTTTTTGTCCTCGCTACGTCGGTCTTTAGCGCTCGTCACGCCGCGTATGCCGAGTCCGTTTCCAACGTTACCTACGAGACCATTCGCGTTCAGCCTGGTGATTCTCTTTGGTCGCTTGCCGAGGAATATCCAATCGAAGGCCTTTCCACGCAAGAGACTTCCGACATGATCCGTAACGTCAATCATCTGGAGCATGGTTCGCTCGCCGCCAGTGCGCATCTTAAGGTTCCTGCTCGTTCGTAATCATTATCGCGCTGCGCATGGTACTCTTGTTATCGTTTAAGAGGAGGTACCATGCGCTGTCCTAAATGCGGCAAGGCACATACCCGCGTCGTTGATTCCCGTATGCAGGAGTCAAATAACACCATTAAGCGCCGTCGCGAATGTTGCTCGTGTAACTACCGCTTTACAACGTTCGAGCGATGCGAAGACCCAATTGAGGTCATTAAGTCGGACGGAACTAAGCAGCGGTTCGATCGCAATAAGCTGCTCGTCGGCTTGATGCGTGCCACCATCAAGCGCGATATCGACACTAAGAAGCTCAATGAGATTATCGACGATATCGAGGTCGAGCTGCGCTCTCGCACGCTGACGGCCGTCACGTCGCATGAGTTGGGTGACATGGTGCTCAAGCGCTTGGCCAAGATCGATAAGGTGGCGTACATCCGCTTTGCCTCGGTCTACCGCGATTTCAAAGACGTCGATGAGTTTCTGCAAGAGCTCGACAAGCTAAGGTGATTCCATGCCCAACATTACCGTCAACATAAAGCGTCTCGACCCCACCGTCGTGCTTCCCAAATACGCCCATCCCACCGATGCCGGCTTGGATCTGCGCTCCAACGAGGACTGCGTCCTGAAGCCCTTCGAACGCCGTCTGGTCTCTACTGGGCTGGCCATCGCCCTGCCCGATGGCTACGCCGGCTTCGTCCAGCCCCGCAGCGGCTTGGCCATCAAGCAGGGCCTGTCTATAGTCAATACGCCGGGTCTCATCGACGCCCACTACCGAGGAGAACTCAAGGTTATCCTCATCAACCTGGACCCCTCCAACAACATCAAAATCAACAAAGGCGACCGCATAGCCCAACTCGTCATCCAAGAAGTCCCCACGGTCAACCTCATAGAAGTAGAAGAACTAGACAAAACCGACCGAGGAGCCGGGGGTTTCGGTTCTAGCGGCGTATTGTAATGTCCGCTCACCCGTGGGAGGGCCCTATATATCATTCCATGCTCAAACATTCTGGCTGCGCTGCGAAACTGCGCGTGGAACGATATATAGGGCCCTCCCACGGGTGAGCTACGTTTGCATGCTTGCAACTACCGTGTATCTTCGCTGACAGCCGATAGCATTAATCAATTTGTAAGCCGGTGCGACCAGGGGATTTCTCCTTTGTCGCACCGGCTTACTAGTTTGATTTCAATTTGTTTTCAAGCAAGAAGCCTCCCGTCCGGGACTCACCCATATCGTTCCACGCGCAGTTTCGCAGCGAGCGCAGCGCAGCGAGAATGTTTGAGCATGGAATGATATGGGTGAGTCCCGGACGGGTGGGATTAGTGCGCCCTGCGCAGCGAGAATGTTTGAGCATGGAATGATATAAGGGCGGCTCCGACAGAGCGGCGGACATTCGACTAGCGGATATGCGCGGGTTTTCCGCCCCAGTAGAAGCGGCAGAAGGCTCTTTTGCGCTTTTGGGGTTTGCCTACGAGCTCCATGGTTGCGATGGCGATGTCCTCCGCTGCGCGTGGACGGCGCAGGACTTCGCCGTTGATGAGTAGGGCTTTGAGCGACTCAGGGTGGTCGTGTAAGTGACGAAGGGTTACGATGAGTTCTCGTGCGGTGGTGACATGCATGCTGGCGCCCATGCCGGTGAGCATCGTGGTGTTGGCCTTTTCCTGACCGTATGATTTGCCCAGCAGGATCATCGGCAGATGAGCGCACAGGCACTCGGTGACGGTGAGTCCGCCCGATTTGAGGATTGCCAGATCGCAGCCGTGCATGAGGGCCGCCATGTCGTCCACGTAGTCCAGAACCGTGACGTTGTCGAGCTTCATGGCGTCGAAGAGCGTCTTGAGTCGGGCGGCGTATTCCTTATCCTTGCCCGGTAAAAAGACAAAGTGCATGTCCTCAAAGCTGCGTAAGAAGGGGAGCGTGTGGTCCATCGCGGCACGGAAACGCACGTATGGTTGGGGCAAACTGGCGCCGGCCATCACCAATACGACGGTTTTGTCTATGGGGAGATTGAACTTGCTGAGCTCATCTTCGCGTTTGTAATCGGTATCGAAACCGGCTCGGATGGGGATGCCCGTTATGCGGATCTTTGACTCGGGAACTTTGCGCGGGCGCAGCGTTTCGGCCATAAACTCGTTGGCCACGCAGAACAGGTCGGTGTCCTTGTGGGGCCAAAAGCCTTCGACTTCATAGTCTGTTGGTACGCAGATGACCGGATAATCGATACCCGTAATTACGCGGGCGCCCACGGCAACATTGGCTGCTGTGATGTGCGTTGCGACCACGGCTATAGGCCTGCGGCGACGAATATATTCGTTGAAGGCGGGGAACATAATTCGCGACCATGCCGTGCCGCCACCCCAGAGAAGATGTCCCGTAAGCGTATATCGCCAGGTCAGGTCGTAAATGGGGCGTGTGGCTCCCGTAAAAGAAGCCGCGGTCTTATTGCCGTCGAATTTAATACGTCCAAAATCAAGGATATCGAGCACTTCAACTTCAATATCCTCAGGGATTCCCTTGGTGCCGCGGATAAGGTCAAATGCTTGTGCAATCGCGTTGGCAGCGGCTTTGTGGCCCGATCCAACCGATGCGTGCACAATGGTTACCAGGGGTTTTTGTGTAGGTGAAACGGTCATTTGCTCCGGTTGGGGAGTGGCTTGCATGGGCAGGGGAGCGCTATTGCTCGTCTGCGTTTGATCCATCGATAACTCCCCTTCAGCTTTGTTACGCGATTTAACATTGTAGTGCATGAGTGTCATGTTCACGTAAATTTGGGTATGAGCGCAAAGAACGTCAATGTATCGACGAGAGGATATTCCATGACTACCGATCAGCCGATTGATGTTGCGATTATCGGTGGAGGCCCCGCGGGCTATGCTGCCGCCATTTACGCTGCGCGTGCCAACCTGACGACGACCGTGATTGAGCAGGGCATGTCGGGTGGACAGGTCGCCACGACCAATGAAGTCGAGAACTATCCGGGCATTCCGCTCTTGAGTGGCGCCGAACTCGGCGAGCGTTTTCAGCAGCATGCAGAGGGCCTGGGAGCGCAGGTTACATGGAGCATGGTTACGGGTATCGATTACGATGCCGATGCAGCGCTGTTTACGGTGCATCACGATATGGGCGATACGCTGGCCTCGAGCGTTATCGCTTGCATGGGTGCCACGCCGCGTCCGGCAGGTTTCGCTGGCGAGGATACGTATCGCGGTCGTGGCGTTTCATATTGCGCAACATGTGACGGCATGTTCTTCCGAGGCAAACAGGTCTTTGTAATCGGTGGTGGCAATTCGGCATGCGAAGAGGCACTGTTCCTGTCAGACATTGCCGGCAGTGTGACCATCGTGCTGCGCCGCGACCAGTTCCGTGCGCCTGATGGTGTTGTTCAGAAAGTACTCGAAAAGGACAATATTACAGTTAGGTACCAAACTAGTATTGTTGAGCTTTCTGGTGAAGCGATGCCCACGACAATTACGTTCAAGGACAATGCAAGCGGTAAGACGCATGCCGAGACCTTTGATCCTGGCTCGTTTGGCATTTTTGTCTTTACCGGCACGCAACCCCATACCGAGCTTGTTGAGCATCTAGTCGATCTGGCGCCTGATGGCGGCATTCTGACTGATGAATCCATGGCGACCCGCACGCCAGGTCTATTTGCTGCTGGCGACATCCGTTCCAAACGCTTACGTCAGGTTGTGACCGCCGTTTCTGACGGAGCCATAGCAGGAACGAGCGCATACGCGTTTCTCCGCGGTTAAGTACGATAATATATCTTATGTAAGGTTGCTATCTTTAAAACAAAGTGGTTGGACGGTGCATCAATGTGCTGTCCAACCACTTTTACTTTCCTGCTATATAGTATGCAAAACTAGATAACCTAGAATACAATATAGCTAATGAACGGAGGATCCTTATGAACCACGCCAAACGCGTTATCCCGATGTCCGATTCGTCGGTCAGCATTAAGCCTGAGGATATTCAGCCCACTGTGCTGCCCGATGCATTTATTCAGTCCGATATCGTGCGCAAACTCAATACGTTGAGTCTGCCGCGCTATGACCAGTTGCCCAATGTGACGCTCTACCGCGACCAGGTCATTGAGTATGTTGCGCTGTGGATGGAGCCGCTGTCTATTTGTGTTGAGCAGCCTGTCATTACGCCATCGATGATCAATAACTACGTGAAGGTCGGCCTGGTGCCTGCTCCGGTCAAAAAGCAGTATGGTCGCGAGCAGATTGCCCGCCTGATCGCTATCTGCATCTTTAAGCAGGTGCTACCTATTGCTGCGGTGCAGGCGCTCTTTAACATTCAGCGTTTGAGCTACGATGCCCCGACGGCCTTCGACTATGTGGTCGATCAGCTCGAGGCATCGATTCGTTCGGCGTTTTCTGTCGAGCAGACGCCGGTTCCCGATACGGCGCGTCAGGTAACGCGTGAGTCGCTGCTTGTGCGCAGCGCGGTTTCATCCTTTGTTTCGAAAGCGTACCTGATGAGCTATCTCAAGTTCAACGGGTTTAATAGCTAGCCGACGTATAAAACGGGCGGGACAAAGAGCCATCTGTCGCTTTGTCCCGCCCGTATTTTGCTGGTTGGACTTTATTTGCCCGAAGCTACGCCCATGCCATAGCCGATGATGAGGCCGTGCATCTCGGCGTAATAGGAATCCAGGCCATTGCAGGGCATAATGATGGTCTTGGAGTCGGGCCAATGCTCAATAATGCGATCGGCCAGCGCCTGGGCGCTCGATACGTTTTCCACATGGTCGATGACGACCTCACCGCCCGTAAAGCCCTCGGCTTCCATGGTGTCGATGATCTTGTTGAGCATCTTCTTTTCGCCACGCGTGTGCCCGACGAGTTCGATTTTACCGGCCTCACTCGCCGTGCCCAAAATGCGGACATTGAGCT
>CAVEET010000009.1:0-9047 GCA_963614835.1 Bulleidia sp.
TCCTTGATGGCATTGTTGATGCGCGAAAGCTCCTGGAACACGATGCGGCCGGCACCGATGTTGAGGTGACCCACCTCGGAGTTGCCCATCTGGCCGTCGGGAAGGCCCACGTCCTCGCCCGAAGCACCGAGCGTGGTGTGGGGGTACTTCTCGTACAGGCCATCAAGGAAGGGCGTCTTGGCAGCGGCGACGGCATTCTCGCCATCGGCCGGAGCAAGGCCGCAGCCATCCATGATAATCAGGAGTGCAGGAAGATGACGTTGTGCCATATGTCCTACTCGCCTGCCTTGACGACCATAGAGGCGAAGTCGGCAGCCTTGAGCGAAGCGCCGCCCACGAGGGCGCCGTCAACGTCGGGCTTGGCGACGAGCTCGGCGATGTTGCCGGGCTTGGCGGAACCGCCATACAGCACGCGGATGCCGTTGGCGAGCTCCTCGCCGAACATCTCCTTGAGGGTCTCACGGATAGCGCCGCAGACCTCCTGAGCGTCCTCGGCGGTAGCGGTCTTGCCGGTGCCGATGGCCCAGATGGGCTCGTAGGCGACGACGACCTGCTTGGGGCAGGTGATCTCAAGACCAGCAAGGCCAGCCTTGACCTGGTTCACGACGTGCTCGACATAGGTGCCAGCCTCGCGGACCTCGAGGGACTCGCCGCAGCAGAAGACGGGAACAAGGCCGGCGGCAACGAGAGCCTTGGCCTTCTTGTTCTGGTCCTCGTCGGTCTCGTGGAAGTAGTCGCGACGCTCGGAGTGACCGATGATGCAGTAGGTGCAGCCAGCGGACTTGAGCATGTCGCAAGAGGACTCACCGGTGAAGGCACCCTTGGCCTCCCAGTACACGTTCTGTGCGCCGAGGGCGATGGGGGCAGCCTGAATGCGGTCATGAACCGTGGTGATGTCGATGGTCGGAGGGCAGACGAGCACCTCGACGCCAGCCGGAACCTCGGGCAGAGCCTGAGCCAGCTCGTCGGCGAGCTTGGCGGCCTCGGCGACGTCGTTGTTCATCTTCCAGTTACCAGCGATAAGAAGGGTGCGATTAGGCATCGAGAAGCGCCTCCACTCCGGGTAGGGCCTTACCCTCGACGAGCTCCATGGAAGCGCCACCACCGGTGGAGATCCAGCTCATCTTGTCGGCCAGGTTGAACTTGTTGACAGCTGCGACAGAGTCACCACCGCCGATGATCGAGGTGCAGTCAGCCTCGGCGAGAGCCTCGGCGATAGCCTGGGTGCCGTGAGCAAAGTTGTCAAACTCGAAGACGCCCATGGGGCCGTTCCAGAACACGGTCTTGGCGCCCTTGACAGCCTCGGCATAGAGCTCCTCGGTCTTGGGACCGATGTCCATACCCTCACGATCGTCGGGGATAGCGTCGGAAGCAACAACCTCGGGGACAGCGTCCTCGCCAAAGTGATCGGCAACACGGTTGTCGATGGGGAGTAGGATCTTGACACCCTTCTCCTCGGCCTTCTTGAGCATCTCGCCGGCGCGCTCGACCCAGTCCTCTTCCTTGAGGGACTGACCAACGGACAGGCCCTGAGCCAGGAAGAAGGTGTAGGCCATGCCGCCACCGATGATCAGGGTGTCAGCGGAGTCGATGAGGTGATCGAGAACGCCGATCTTGGAGGAAACCTTGGAACCGCCGACGATGGCGACGAAGGGGCGCTCGGGCTCGGCGAAGATGCCGGTCAGCGTGTCGACCTCCTTCTCGAGCAAGAAGCCGGCGACGGCAGGCAGGTAAGCGGCGGGGCCCACGACGGAACCCTGGGCGCGGTGAGCGGTGCCGAAGGCATCGAGAACGAAGACGTCACCATAGGAAGCGAGCTTCTTGGCGATCTCGGGATCGTTCTTCTTCTCACGCTTGTCAAAACGGACGTTCTCGAGAACGAGGACCTTGCCCGGCTCGACGGCGGCGACAGCCTCAGCAGCCTTCTCGCCGTAGGTGTCGGCGACAAAGGCAACGTCGAGACCAGAGAGCTCAGCGAGCTTCTTGGCGACGGGCTCGAGGGACAGCTCGGGCTGGAAGCCGGTGCCCTCGGGACGGCCGAGGTGGCTCATGAGGATGACGCGAGCGTTGTGCTCAACGAGGTAGTTGATGGTGGGCAGGGCAGCCTTGATACGGGTGGTGTCGCCAACGACGCCATCCTTGATAGGCACGTTAAAGTCAACGCGGACGAGAACGCGCTTTCCGTCGACATCGATGTCGCGGACGGTCTTCTTGGTAAAGGCCATGTTTGCTTCTACCTTTCGTACGTGTCTGCCTCCCATTACGGCAGACGATTTCTTATAAAAAGGGCGCGACCCTAGGGTGTAAGCCCTATAAGGCCGCGCCCTTCTTTAGACGCTCAACGAGCTATTCGCTAAAAGCTAAATTAAGCAACGAACTTCTCGAAGTACTTGATGGTGCGGACCATCTGAGAGGTGTAGGAGTTCTCGTTGTCGTACCAAGAGGTGACCTGAACGAGGGTCTGGCCGTTGCCGAGGTCAGAGCACATGGTCTGAGTGGCGTCGAAGATGGAGCCGTGGGTCTCGCCGACGATGTCGCGGGAGACGATCTGGTCCTCGTTGTAGGCGAAGGTCTCGGGGATGGTCTCGGCGTAGGCCTTCATGGCAGCGTTGACCTCGTCGACGGTGACCTTCTTGTCAACGACGGCGTAGAGGTTGGTCAGCGAGCCGGTCGGCGTCGGGACGCGCTGGGCGGCACCGATGAGCTTGCCGTTGAGCTCGGGGAGAACCAGGCCGATGGCCTTGGCAGCGCCCGTGGTGTTCGGGACGATGTTCTCGGAGCAGGCGCGGGAGCGACGGAAGTTGCCCTTGCGCTGCGGGCCGTCGAGCGGCATCTGGTCGCCGGTGAAGGCGTGGATGGTGGTCATGATGCCGGACACGATGGGAGCGAAGTCGTTCAGACCCTTGGCCATCGGGGCGAGGCAGTTAGTGGTGCAGGAAGCAGCGGAGATGATGTTGTCCTCAGCGGTCAGCGTCTCATGGTTGACGTTGTACACGATGGTGGGCAGATCGCTGCCGGCCGGAGCGGAGATGACGACCTTCTTGGCGCCAGCGTTGATGTGGGCCTGAGCCTTAGCCTTGCTGGTGTAGAAGCCGGTGCACTCGAGAACGACGTCGACGTCAAGGTCGCCCCAAGGCAGGTTGTTAGCGTCGGCCTCCTTGTAGATCTTGATCTCCTTGCCGTCAACGGTGATGGAATCCTCGCCAGCAACGACCTCGTGATCGCGAGCGTAGTTGCCCTGCGTGGAGTCGTACTTCAGCAGGTAAGCGAGCATATCGGGAGAGGTGAGGTCGTTGATAGCGACGATCTCGGAGCCCTCATGACCGAACATCTGACGGAAAGCCAGACGACCGATGCGACCGAAGCCGTTAATAGCAACCTTTACTGCCATTGTGTCTCCTTTCGTAAGGCCCCCGCGAGCTACAGCGCCCGCCGTTGAGGCCCACAAACTAACCACTCGCCTAATATACCTTTTTTTTGACTTGAATTTCACGAGAATGCTCGAAATTGAAAATCAAATTTACGTTAAAACGTTTTAAATACTAAAATAGCAGCTAAATCCATATATAAGTCGTTACTTCAAACTACCTGTTTGCTTCAATGAGCTTTTCAAGCCGTAAAACACGATGGTAGAGGGCTGACTTCGACAAGGGAGGGTCAGCCATCTCCCCCAAATCACGCAGCGACAGATCGGGATAGCGCTCGCGCAGGTCGCAAAAGACCGCCAAGGCATCCGGAAGCGTATCACGAAGGCCACGCTGCTCGAGCTCATCGATAAGCGCAAGCTGATGTTGGGCGGCACCGGCGCTTCTGGTCTGGTTGGCGAGCTCGGCGTTCACGCGACGGTTCACATCGTTCTTAACCAACTTGACCGCGCGCGCCTCCTCAATCTCGGCAACGCTGCGCTTGGCGCCAATCAGCTTTAATAGATGCTCGATTTCCTCGGCGCTCTTAATGTACACGGCATATGACCCCCGCCGTGCATTAACACGAGCATGGACCCCAATCTGCTCCAACAGATCGCAAAGCCCCTTGGCATATTGCTCGCCCTGCACAGCAATCTCCAAATGAAAATCGCCGCGTGGATCGGCCACGAAGCCGCCCGCGATGAGCGCGCCGCGGATATAGGCAAGTCTACAGCAAGGACGGGCAACGATATGTCGGGGTACGCCGGCGACAAGTCCTCCCCTACGTTCGAGGATACCCAGCAGAACCAAGGCCTTATCCAGGTCTGGCTGATCAGGCAAGGTGATGAGGTAGTTTCGAACCTTATGCAATACAGATTTACGGACGGTGAACTCCGTTTTGAGCTTAAGGATACGATGCGTCAGCGTGATCATCGTGCGCGCGACGGCTCCCGTCTCAGTCGCAACCGTCAAACGATACCGCCCAGAGCCGGTAAGCGAGAGCGTACCGCTCACGCGCGTGAGGGCGGCAAGCGTCGACAAGTCGCAGTATTCACATTCGGGTTCGCAGCGCGCAAGCTCGTCGCGCACCTCAGCGGTAAACGACATGCAGGCCTATGCCTTCGTGTTGGCGCGCGACAGGTCGCGGTGGGAGATGCTCACATGATACTGAGCGCCTTCCAGGTAACGGGCCGTGGCCTCGGCAATGGCAACGCTGCGGTGCTGGCCGCCCGTGCAGCCGATGGCGATAGAAAGCTGCGGCTTACCCTCCGCGATATAACCGGGCATGACCGTATCGAGCAGCTGTGTCCAAGCCTTCCAAAACTCCTGCGTCTTGGGATGGTCCAGAACAAAATCGGAGACCTTTTTATCGAGACCGGTCATCGTGCGCATCTCGGGATCGTAGAACGGATTGGGCAGGAAGCGGACGTCAATCATAATATCCGCTTCGACGGGCATGCCGTGCTTAAAGCCAAACGAGAACACGTGGACATCCATAAGCTGCTGGTCGGACAGCTCGGAAAATGCCATACGCAGCTTGTTGCGCAGCGCAGAGGTGCGCAGACGGCTCGTGTCGATAATCATATCGGCTCGGTCGCGCACGCCCTGCAGCTGAAGGCGCTCGCGCTGAATGGCATCGGCCGTAGTCTCCCCCGGCTTGGCAATGGGATGACGGCGGCGATTTTCGCTGTAGCGACGAATCAGCACCTCGTCAGAAGCCTCCAGGAACACGATGTCGCAGCTCATCTCGCGCTCTTCGAGAGCGGCGACCGCATCGAGCAACTCGTCAAACAGTCCCTGGCTACGCAAATCGCAGGTGACGGCGAGATGCCTGCCCACGCCCGTATTGATGCCGACGAGCTCGGCAAGCTGGGCGATGAGACGCGGAGGCAGGTTATCGATGCAAAAATAGCCCATGTCCTCGAACACGTGCATGGCCTGTGTGCGGCCTGATCCGGACATTCCGGTGATGATGACGATATCGGGGATGCGCTCCGAGCGCTCCGCCGCATCCATGGCATCTCCCTTTTGCATGTGTTGCCTCCCGAAAACAAGCGCGGGACCCAGCAACCCGGATCCCGCGCGGTCAATTGCCTATATTGAGTATACCGCCCCGAGCGGATACGAGGCCTGTCTTACGCCTCAAGCGCAGCCTTGAACCAACTCGTAATACTCGTGGGGTGCGTGATGGCGGTGCCGACGACAACGGCCCAGGCGCCAGCATCGATCGCGGCGCGAGCCTCCTCGGGCGTATGCACACGACCCTCGCAAATGATGGGAAGGCCGGGGAATTCCTCGGTCGCCTGACGCAGGAGCGGCAGATCGGGGCCATCGGCCATGGTGCAGTCGATGGCGGCAACACCATGAGACAGCGTGGTGGACACCAGGTCGAAGCCCATGTCGACAGCACGACGAATATCCTCGATGGTGGCACAGTCGGCCATCAGGAGCACGCCCTCCTCGTGCAGCGGACGGAAAGTATCTTCGACGGTCTTGCCATCGGGACGCGGACGATCGGTGGCGTCGATCGCCACGATATCGGCACCCGCAGCAACGCAGGCGCGAGCGTGGCGCAGCGTCGGCGTGATGTAAACGCCCTCGTGCCCATCCTTCCACAGGCCGATAACAGGAACCTCACAGCGACCCTTAATGGCGGCAATGTCGGCAAGGCCCTGGCAGCGAATGGCGGCGGCGCCGCCGAGCTCGCAAGCGCGAGACATTTGAGCCATGGTCTCAGGCGTACGAAGCGGCTCGCCCATATACGCCTGAACGCTCACGACGAGCTTGCCCTTCAGGGATTGAATCAAAGGATCGACGGTCATAAGGCTGTAACCTTTCTCAGAACAGCCTCCCGAGGCGTGTTGTCTCGGGAGGCTCCTACAGAAGATACGTTTACTTCAACGAGGCAAGAAGATGCTCAGCGGCACCGATGAGCGGAGCATCGCCCTCCAGAGAACCGATGAGGATCGGCGTGTCCTGAAGCGGATCGAGCGCCTGGCTGGCATAGCCCTCGTGTACCGAATCCTTCCACGTCTGTGAACGCCAATCGGGACCTTGGTGAATCACGCCACCCGAAAGCACGATGACCTCAGGGTCCAGGATGTTAGCGAGCGAGCCCAAGCTGGCACCCAGCGCAAAGCCGGCGTCATGGATGACCTCGGTCGCCTTTGCGTCGCCCGCACGGCACAGGTCGTTCACATCGCGACCGACCGAAGGACGGCTGGGGTCGACGCGACCAAAGCGCTCATCGTACATACGACCAATGGAAGTGCCCGAAGCAACCGACTCAAGATGACCGGAACGCCCGCAGGCGCAGGGAATGCCGGCGGCAGCCGAGCACTCGATGTGGCCCATATGACCGGCAGCACCATGGAAGCCCTGCATCACGCGGCCGTTCTCGACATATGCGCCGCCGATGCCCGTGCCGATGCCCAGGCACAAGACGGAGAACTTGCCCTTGCCGACGCCCCAGTGGGCCTCGCCCAGAGCATGAGCCTGCACGTCGCCCACAACGGCAACGGGGAGACCAAGGTCCTCGCGCAGACGCGGCCCCAACTGAACGCCGGACCAGCCGGGCATAATCTCGTTGGCATACGCGATGGCGCCCGTCTTGGGATCGACGACGCCTGCGGCACCGATACCGACACCGAGGACCTCGACATCGGGATTCGCCTCAAGGGCAGCCTTGATGGACGCCTCGATACGTTGGAAGACGGCCTCGCCGCCCTCCTGGGCCTCGGTAGGAACCTCGGCCTCAAAAACGGGATGGGGCACGCTGCCGTCAGCCGGGTACTCCATAATGGCGGTCGCGATCTTAGTTCCGCCGATATCGACAGAGCAGACGTACTTGTTCTCCATGTCGTTCTCCTTAGGAGATAAAAACAACTACAGGAAATGAAGGCGGTGTTATCGCCGCAGCATGATAAAGGTTTCCCAGGTGCCCGAGGTTGGGGTGAAAGTGGTCGGGCGTTGACCTAATGGGTCACGCCCGGCCACTTGAGCCCCAAGATCGGGTGCCTGGGGAAGCTTTACAGGAGACCGTTGTCCTGGAGGACCTTCTTAATAGCCTCGACGTTCTCGCCGGTCATGGCCTTCACCGGGCGCGGCATGGTCGGGCTGTCGAAGATGCCCATGAGGTTCATAGCGGTCTTGAAGGCGCCGACGCCACCGGCATAGCCCTGAACGCCCGAGGTGACATCCCAGATGTGGGAAATCTCGTTGAGGCGATCCTGCTCGGCCTTGACGGTAGCCCAGTCGCCGGCCTGAGCGGCCTTCCACTGGCGCACGTAGCCCTCGGGCTCAACGTTGGCGAGACCCGGAACGGAGCCATCGGCGCCGCCGAGGTAGGCGCCATCGACAACAACCTCGTGACCGGTGAGGATGCTCATCGGATGGCCGTTCTTCTCATTCTCCTGAACGAGGTAGCGGAACGAGATGTCATCGCCCGAGGAATCCTTGACGCCGGCCAGGACGCCCTCGGCGCCGAGCTTGGCAAGGAGCTTCCAGGGAAGCTTGGTGTGGACGCACACGGGGATGTCGTAAGCGAAGATGGGCAGGTCGAGTTCCTCGTGCAGGATGCGGAAGTGCTCCTCGACCTCGGTCATGCCCTGCAGGGCATAGAACGGGCAGGTGGCGACGAGGGCATCGGCGCCCAGTTCCTGGGCGACCTTGCCGTGCTCGATCATGCGCTCGGTCTCGGTGTCGATGATGCCGACCAGAACGGGAACGCGGTGATCGACGATGCGCACAGCCTCGGCGACAATCTGGCGACGACGCTCGTCGGTGGAGAAGACGACCTCGCCCGAGGAGCCCAGGAAGAACAGGCCATCGACGCCGGCATCGATCATGCGGTTGATGCTGCGCTCAAAGGAGGCAACGTCGAGCTGGTGGTCTTCGGTATCGGGAACAACGACGGGAGGGATAACGCCGGTGAATTTCTGAGTTGCCACAAGAATCTCCTTAGTTGTCTGGCGGGCGACCCTATGCCACCCACTCTTGTTGGCAGTGTCCAGGCCGTCTAGGCCAAAGAACACGGGTAGAACGTTTGGTTAAAGAAGTCGACGACTTCGTTTTCGAACGCATTGATACGCTCGTGAGCGTATTTGGCATAGATGATATGCCTCCGGTCACACTCAAGACCGTTGAACACGGCAAACTGACCCTTGGGGTCGCTCACGGTATCCATGAGCGAAGTGCCCATGAGCACCGAGCCGCGCACCTGAGACGACAGCGCCTCGAGGCCACCGGGAATCGGATTGGCGACCGCCGTGCAGGCGAGGCCCTGCTCATCCAAAGCAGAAACCGCCAGCGCGACTCCGCCGCCAAGGCCCTCGCCCCATGCAAAGATGCGGTCGGGGTCCATGCCATCAAGATTGCGCGCAACCTTCGCCAACGCGCAGCCCCAACGGACGCGCTCGACAAAAGCGGGCGAAGCAATTCCCCGCTGCAGGTCGTCCGCACCAGCAACATCGTCATCCAGTGCAAGCACGGCATATCCCATGGCGGCAAATCTCGTCATGTGATGCCAGCCGCGCACAGGCCGATCGATATCGTGGAACATCAGGCACAGCGGCACGCGCTCAGACACTCGGGCACGACCGACAGGCTCGATCAAACGAGCGTGAATCGCATCGTCACCGA
>CAVEET010000010.1:0-17009 GCA_963614835.1 Bulleidia sp.
CCCCACAGGCCGGCGAGCGCGATGATCTCGGAGGCGTTGCCGCGCACGATGGCGGGCTTGTACTGCTTGAGCTCGTTGACCAGCTGGGTGCGCAGGCTACCGATACCCAGGCCCACCGGATCGAGCACCCAGGGTTTGCCGGCGTCGTGTGCCGCCTTCGCCGCGCGGGGAATCGTCTGCTCGTAGATAGGGAAGAGCGTGCCCATGTTGAGATAGATGGCGCTGCCGCCGGCAACGAGCGCTTCGCCCTCGTCGGGCAGATAGACCATGGCGGCCGATCCGCCCACGGCGAGCTGTGCGTTGGCGACAAAGTCGATCGTCACCGTGTTGGTGATGGAGCCGGCCATCGGATTGGTGGCGCGAATTTCCTCTACGGCCTTGACCATATGTTGCTTAAGCTGTTCCGAATCAATCACTGCACATGCCTCCTTGGCATAGAAAAGGGGCGCTGTGCATAGACAGCGCCCCTGTAAAGGCGGCATGCTCCCTACGCCAGCATTAACTGACAGGTTCAAAGGATTGGGCCCCATGCCCTCTCAGCCTTGTGGTTTGCACCGTCGGCACTCCCGCATCGAATCTGTTGTTCCCTATACTAGCGCACCTGCCAAAAAGGGACAGGTTTATTTTGGCAGGTCGTTACAATAGGTAGGACCGATACGAATGGGGGCCTTATGATTAAACTTGTGCTGACCGATATGGACGATACGCTGATTCCAGCCGGGCATGACGGCGCCAGCGACTACGCCATCGAGGGCATTCATGCCATGCAGGCGGCGGGTCTGCACTTTGGCCCGGTTTCGGGTCGCCAGCCGTCCGCGATGGGCTGGATGTTCAAAAAACGTTCCGAGTGCTTCTCGACCGGTGCGTTCTGCAACGGCCAGGTCATGTTTGTGGACGGCGAGGTGGTAGCCTCGCATGCGACCGGCAACGCCGCCCTTATGCGTTTGGCTGACTACTTGGAGCAAGAGACCGACGATACGTACCTGAAGGTCTACAGTCTGGGTGATGATTTTTGGGACAACGATGCCTATTGCGTGACGAGCGATCCCGAGCGCGTGCGTCGCGCCATGGAGTCGGGCGGCAACGCGTGGCTCAAAGGCGAAGAGGCCCCGTGCCGTCCCGTCGTCGATGAGACGCCGGTGTTTAAGGCGAATATCTGGAGTGCCCGTTCACGTGAGGAGCTCGCGGAGCTACGCGAGCGCGTTGCCGCTGAGGTGCCGGAACTCTCGCTTGTGTTTCCCAACAACCGTGTGCGCCTGTTTGACATCCTTCCGGCCGGTTGGGACAAGGGCTGCGCTGCGCTGGAGCTGGCGCGCGCTTTGGGCCTGACGCCCGATGAGGTGGCCGTATTTGGCGATTCCGATAACGATTTGCCCATGATCGATGCCGTTCCCAACTCCGTTGCAGTCGCCAATGCCAATGAGGCCGTCACGGCTGCCGCGCGCTGGCATATCGGCGCTGCGGCAGACGATGCGGTTGCCGGAGCCCTGCATCAGATTGCCGCCTGCGCCGCGACGGGGGAGATGCCGCCGTTTATGCGTCAGATGGATGCGACGGGTTTCGACGTCACGAACGTCTAGGGAGAAAGCTATGAAGCTTCAGCAGCTCAGGTATGTCGTCAAAGTTGCCGAATGCGGCAGCATCACCGAGGCCTCGCGCCGGCTCTTTGTGTCGCAGCCTTCGATTACCGCGTCTATTCGCGATCTCGAAAACGAGATGGGTGTGCACATCTTTGAGCGCACCAACAAGGGCGTCATCGTGTCCGAGGAAGGCGAGACCTTCTTGGGCTATGCGCGCCAGGTACTCGACCAGGCCGACCTGCTCGAGGGCAAGTACAAGGGCGCATCCGAGCAGGTGCCGCACTTTAGTGTGAGTTGCCAGCATTATTCCTTTGCCGTTAACGCGTTTGTCGACGTGATCCGCGAGTTCGATGCCGCGCGCTACGACTTCACCCTGCGCGAGGAGCAGACTCACGAGATTATCGAGGATGTCGCGCATATGAAAAGCGAACTGGGCATCCTGTACTTATCCGAGCATAACCGCGAGGTCATCGAGCGCATGCTGGTGGCCAACGAGCTCGTGTTCGAAGGACTCTTCTGCGCCACGCCGCATGTCTTCGTCTGCGCCGACCATCCGCTGGCGGATCGCTCCAGCGTGACGCTCGAGGATCTGGAAGACTACCCGTTCCTGTCCTACGAGCAGGGCAGCTACAACTCGTTTTACTATTCCGAGGAGCTGACCTCGACGTTCGAGCGTCGCAAGAATATCCGCGTGCGCGACCGTGCGACGCTGTTCAACCTTGCCATGGGCCTCAACGGCTACACGGTATGCTCGGGCGTGATCAGCCACGAGCTCAACGGCCCCGGCATTATCTCGATTCCGCTCGACGTGGACGAGTACATGGAGATTGGCATCATCACGCGCAAGAACACGACGCTCACGCGCTACGGTCGGGCCTATATCGACGCGATTCGTCAGCATATCTAGGCTGCTGTGCTCCGCACGGTTCAAGTCTCTTTATGACAGTCCAGACTGATATAGGAAGCATCTATATCAAACTGTTATAAACGTATATTTTACGATGGTCATATGAGCGCTCATACTCTGTCCCAGTAAAGCAACCAATGCAAAGGGAGATATCTATGAGCACTTCGATTCAACCGAACGCGCCGTTTCGCGCCGATATCGTCGGCAGCTTTCTTCGTCCGCAGGCTGTAAAGGACGCCCGTGCCGCCTATGTCGCGGGTAAACTCGACGCTTCCGGCCTTAAGGCCGTCGAGGACGATGCCATTCGCGATTTGGTGGCCAAGCAGAAGGCCGCCGGCCTGCAGGTGATCACCGATGGCGAGTTTCGCCGCAGCTACTGGCACCTCGATTTTATGTGGGGCCTTAACGGCATTGAGCGCCGCACCTCACGCACGGGTTATATGTTCCATGACGAGGAGACGACGGCCGACACCGCCGTGGTTACTGGTCCCATTAGCGGCGAGAACCACCCGTTCGTCGAGCATTTTAAGTTCGTCAAGGCGCTTGAGGGGGAGGGCCAGGTCGCACGCCAGACCATTCCGGCGCCGATCCAGACGTTCTCTGAGGTCACGCTCGATCGCTGCGACGGCCAGCAGGAGAGCCTGCGCGCTGTCTATAAGACCGATGAGGAACTTGCCGACGCCATTGCGGCCGCTTATCGCACGGTGATCACCGACCTGTACGCAGCAGGCTGCCGCAACATCCAGTTTGATGACTGCACCTGGGGCATCTATTGCGATACCGACTTTGTGTCCAAGACCGGCATGAGCCCGGTCGACCTGCAAAAGGTAAGCGAGCTGGGCGTGGCGCTCAACAACGCCGCCATCGAGGGCAAGCCCGACGATCTGGTTATCAACACGCACGTGTGCCGCGGCAACTACCATTCCACCTATGCCTTTGAGGGCGGCTACGACCCCATCGCGCCGTACCTGTTCGCACATGAGAACGTCGACGCGTTCTACCTTGAGTTCGATACGCCGCGCGCCGGTGGCTTTGAGCCGCTCAAGTATGTTGCTCCCGGCAAGAAGGTCGTGCTGGGCCTGGTGACCACCAAGGCCGCTGAGCTCGAGGACGAGGATGCCATCGTCGAACGTATCCACGAGGCCGCAAAGTATGTGCCGCTCGAGAACCTGTACCTGTCGCCCCAGTGCGGCTTTGCCAGCTGTGAGATTGGCAACAAACTGACCGAGGACGAACAGTGGGCAAAGATCGCGCTGGTCAAGCGCATTGCCGAGCGCGTTTGGAAGTAACGCTACCGTTTGCAGGTGGCGGCGCGTGCGAGACATGGCGTATCACGTACAATGGTTCGGATCGTATCGTTCGGGCAGGTTATCCGATATGTCTGAACGCCCTTCCATCATGAAAGGACTTCCATGTCCCAATCCTCGACGCCCGCCGTATCTGAACTCGAGGAGACTGTCGAATAGTAGTTGTGTTCAGCTAAATCAAAAAATGGCGCCCGTGCGTACGCGTGGACGCCATTTTTAATGCGTCAGTATCCAGTGGATGCCGCGCGCCATGCGCAGGTCAGTTTGGGCAAAATGATTGCCGGGGTTGAGCTCCAGCGTTGTTGGGATGTCGCGCTCGATAAACAGCTCTTCCATCGCGCGCGTATCGTCGAGTACGTGCCGCATCATGCGGTTGGGCGTCTTGGTTTCCTTTTTACCGAGCGACAGATAGGCAGCGTCGGGCGTAGCTGTCATCGTGCGCTCGCGCGCGTAGTCGATAAAGCCAGGGAACCACAGCGACCCCGATGCACTCGCTGCGCGCTCAAAGACATCTGTTTGCCAAAGTGCCCACAGTGCAAAAAGACCCGCCAACGAGTAGCCGGCAACGCCGCGCCAGGCAGGCGGTTGCGGGAGCGATGATTCGGCCTGGGGGATTATCTGCTTCAACAACTCGTCAAGAAAACCAGCAGCCTGTCCGCCAAAGGGCTCGGCATCTCGTATAGTTCCGTCGCATGCCCAGGGGCTCAGCTCGCGATTCCAATCGAGCCCTCCAATGGCGACAAGGGTGAACGGCGGACAGTCGAGCTCTCGGCAGCGCTCGTAGACTTCACTACCGTCGCCCATGACAACGGGGAGGTAGATGACGGGCGCGCCTTCCGCGCACTCTGAATAAACGGTTATCTGCTTATGATGCGCTTCCAAGGCAGGCTTCTCTCGGTGTTGTGATATTGACAGCCTCAATTGTCGCACGCTGGCACGGGGGCAGACGCTAAAAGAAAGGCGCGGAGCCGTTCGATGCGACTCCGCGCCTTGTTGTTTTGTTTTAGCAGACTATGCCGTTACGCCACGAAGAAGTAGACGAGGAAGGCAAGGGCTGCGATCCACATGAGCGGCTTGATCTTGGAGGCCTCGCCCTTAAAGAGCGCGACGATCACGTAGGCGATAAAGCCCAGGCCAATGCCGGCAGAGATGGAGTAGGTGAAGGGCACGCCGGCGACAATCATGAACGCCGGGAAACCCTGCGACACGTCGGACCAGTCGATCTCGGAGGCCTCGCTCATCATGAGGTAGCCGACGTAGACCAGAGCACCGCAGGTGGCGGCGCTGGAAACGATGGTGACGATGGGGGAGAAGAACGCGGCGAGAATGAACAGCACGCCGGTGGTGACGGAGGTGAGGCCCGTGCGGCCACCGTCGGCGGCGCCGGAAGTGGACTCGACGAAGGTGGTGATGGAGGAGACGCCCATGAAACCGCCCACAGCAGCGGCGGCGGAGTCGACGATCAGGATCTCCTTGATATTCTCGACGTTGCCGTCGTCGGTGAGGAACTCGCCCTGCTTGGCCACGGCCATCGCGGTGCCCATGGTGTCGAAGAAGTCACTCATGAGCAGCGAGAACGAGATGACGAGGAGCGCGGGGTCGGTAAGGACCTTGACGATGGCGGGCACGCCGCCGGCGTCGGCGATGGGGCCACCGATGCTCGAGAAGTCGAGCGGGGCGATGATACCGGTCGGAGCCTGGGTCACACCTAGGGGGATACCGGCGATGACGGCGACGACGATGCCGATGAGCAGCGAGCCGGGGACGTTGCGGCAGGCGAGGGCGACCGTCACCAGGATGGAGATGATGCCGACGATGAAGGTGGGGGAGGTGATGTCGCCCAGACCGACGAGTGTACCGGCGCCAGCGGTGATAATGCCGGCATCGCACAGGCCAATCATGGCGATGAACAGGCCCAGACCCACCGAGATGGCGTGACGCAGGACAACCGGGATGGCGTCCATGATGGCCTCGCGCAGGCCACAAAGCACGAGCAGCAAGATGACGACGCCCTCAAGGAAGATGACGCTCATGGCCACGTGCCAGTCACCGCCGCAGACGGTGGTGGTGATTCCAGCGATCATCGCGTTGACGCCTAAGCCCGACGCGCAGGCGAGCGGGCGGTTGGCGAAGATGCCCATGCAGATGGTCATGATGCCGGCGCCCAGGCAGGTGGCGCAGGCGAGCGCTCCCGCATCGATGCCGGCGCCCGAGAGCACCGCAGGGTTGACGGCGATGATGTAGGCCATCGCCAGGAATGTTGTCAGTCCAGCGCGAAGTTCGGTCCCGATTGTGGACTTGCGCTCACTGACGTGAAAAAGTTCGTCCATGCATACCCTTTCCTTGTTCGGCCCCGAGTTTAGGCCGATTGACACGAACTCAACTACTATATCGCCTTTGAAAGGTTGATGTTCCTCGCATGTTGATGTTCGGCGCTTTGTAGCAGACGGACGGTATTTTTCGCATGAAAATGTGTGGGTACCGTATACTTAAGCAGTTACAACGACCCCTATGGAGGAACGTATGATTAAAGAGCTCTGCCACGACGAGGCTATTCTGTCCCAGCGTTGCGAGGTCGCGACCGTCGAGGACGAGTCGGTGGCACAGGACCTGATCGATACCATCAAGTCGCTCGACGATGCCGGCTGCCTCGCCGCCAACCAGATCGGCGTCACCAAGAAGGTCTGCGTCTATCTGGACGACGCCGGCGAGCCCCATGTGCTCTACAACCCCCGTCTGGTGTTTGGCCTGGGTGCCAGCAAGATGGAGGAGAGCTGCCTGACGCACGGGGAGGTCACCAAGTCTACGCGCTACATCAAGTGCAAGGTTGCCTTTGACCAGATCGTCGACGGCAAGATGAAGGAGTGCCGCCGCGACTACGCGGGCTTTGAGGCACAGATGATCCAGCATATGATCGATCACTGTCTTGGAAAGTTGGTCTAAGGGGACCAAAGCACCGCACCTTGCCGCTCAATCGTCGCTCGCGTACCTTAAGTACGCTTCGCTCCTCTTTCGTGGCAATCTGCGGCACTTTGACCCCTTAGACGACCTGCGGGGTTAACTTGGTTGAGTTTATCCTGCTTGAATAGCCCGGGCATGACATTGTTGTCATGTCCGGGCTTCTGTGTTTAGCGCCTTTTTGTTTGGAGACAATGAAATTAGCAAGAACGTAAAGCTAGGAGGCGCTATGTGTACGAGTATTCGATTCACCGATAATTCTGGCCACATGTATCTGGGCCGCAATCTCGACTGGAGCTTTGACTACGGCCAACAGGTTCGCGTGATGCCGCGCGGGTTTCACATTCCGTATTCGTTTATCGACGACGCGACAGCGGCGCACGCGGTGATCGGTATGTGCATCGATTACAGGAACTACCCTATGTTCTTCGATTGCGGCAACGATGCGGGCCTCGCCGTGGCGGGTCTCAATTTCCCGGGTTATGCCGAGTATGCCGAGGACCCTGTCAACGGCAAGACCAATATCGCGGCCTATGAGTTTCCCCTGTGGGTGGCAGCGACGTTCTCGACGGTCGATGAGGTCGAGGCCGCGCTGCGCGACACGGTGATTGTCGCCAAATCTGCCGGAGAGGGGCTGGGCGTGTCGCTGCTCCATTGGATTATCGGCGACAGCCAGCGCAGCATCGTGGTCGAGATGATGGCTGACGGCCTGCATGTATACGACGATCCGGTCGACACCCTTGCCAACCAGCCGACCTTCCCGTGGCACATGGAAAACCTGCGCACCTATATCACCGCCACAAGCGATTTTCCGCAGACGGCGACATGGCGTGGCGCCGAGCTCAAGCCCTATGGAGCCGGTGCCGGCATGCGCGGCATTCCGGGCGATTGCTATTCGCCGAGCCGTTTTGTAAAGGCGGCGTACCTCAATGCCAATTACCCGCAAAAGGAGAGCGAGACCGAAAACGTCGTTCGCATGTTCCGCTCGCTCGAGGGCGTGGTGATGATCGAGGGAGCGTCCAGGATGGGCGATGGCAAGTTCGAGAAGACTATCTACACCGGATGCTTTAGCGCGCGCACGGGCAATTATTACTACGCGATGTATGGGGATCCGTCGATTCGCTACGTGAGCCTGATGGATGCCGAGGGCGCGAGCCCCGATAGGCTCGTGGTTCCCGAGCCGCGCCGTTCGTAGCCGATAGCTTTACCGCAATGCAAAACGGCCCTGCATCTCCCGTGAGGTGCAGGGCCGCTTTCGTTGATTTGTGACGTCGCTAGAAGTTGGCGTCGTTGAGTTGTTCACTTTCGAGGCCGTCGAGCTGTTGCTGTTCGGGCGTATCGGCGACGCTCTCGAGCAGCTCGGTGGGATCGACGTTCATGTCCCTACCGGCCTCGTTGCCGTTGACCAAGTCGTCCGAGAAGATGTCGACTTCCATTTCCTCGGCCTCTTCAATCTGAACCTCGAGCGGCACCTGGGTGCGCACGAGCTTAACGGCCGGGCGCATGCGGGCAAACAGCGGCACGTACTCGATGATGATGGCAGAGTTCTCGAGACCGTACCAGCGTGCCGGGCTTCCGCAAGCGCGGCGGACGGCGTACTTGATGGCCATCACGCGGTGGTCATTGCGGTTGATGTCCGTTTCGGGGGCAAGCATCTTGCGCAGCATGCAAAAACGGAAGTCGCCCACGTTGCCGCGCGTCTCGTAGATGGAGTAGGTGTGGTGCTGCGGCGGCAACTCACCCGAGGCCATCAGGTCGCCAACGATCTGGCGCAGGTAGGCGTTGATGCGCTGATTGACCTTAAAGCCCAGGTCCAAGCGCACGCGGAACAGGAAGTCTGTGCCAAAGGTCTCAACGGAATACTCGTGCGTATAGGGCTCGTCGGTAACGTGTACGTTGATGAACCAATATGCCTTGGCGCGCTTGGGGTGCTTGTCCAGGATGGAATAGAGCACGTCGCGGTCGAGCGTGAGCGGGTCGGGGCTGTTGGTGAGGAACACCAGATTGTCGGCGAGCACGGGGTAGGTCTCGTCATTGCGCAGGCGGTTGAGCTGGTCGATGTACTTGGAGACGGGCAGCAGAATCGTCTGCGTGCGCTCGATGGCGGTGCCGCGACGCCACACATACATAAGGCCGAACAGCAGTGCGGCCAGGAAGATCATGACGTAGCCGCCGTCAAAGAACATGGTGAGGCACGAAGCGAAGAAGCACAGCTCAATGGCACCAAAGAGCAGGGCAAAGATGCAGGCGCCCAGCTTGTGCTTGAGGATGCCGGCGATATAGCTCGTCAGCAGCGTGGTGGTCATGAGCATGGTCACGGTGATGGCGAGGCCATAGGCGCTTTCCATGCGCTCGGAGTTCTGGAATAGCAGCACGATGAAGATGCAGCCGACCCACATGATGTTGTTGACGAGCGGAATATAGAGCTGACCCTTGGTGTCGCTGGGGTAGTGGATGCGCAGGTGCGGCATAAGGTTGAGGCGCGTTGCCTCGGATACCAGCGAGAACGAGCCGGTGATGAGCGCCTGCGAGGCGATGATGGCCGCCACGGCCGAAAGCACAATGGCAAAGGGGCGCAGGGGCTCGGGAAGCATCATATAGAACGGGTTAACGATACCCATCGCGAGCATCTGGGGGTTGGAGTTATTGGCGAGTAGCCAAGCTCCCTGACCCAGATAGTTGAGGATAAGGGCCGCCTTAACAAATGGCCAGGATGCATAGATGTTTGCCTTGCCCACGTGGCCCATGTCCGAGTAGAGTGCCTCGGCACCGGTTGTCGACAGGAAGACAAAGCCGAGCACCATAATGCCCGAGTGGTTGATGGGCGAGAACAGGAACATAATGCCGCGGATGGGGTTGAGCGCGCGCAAGATGGACAGGTTGCCGAGCATGTTGAACAGACCGGCGCCTGCCAGGAACAAGAACCACAGCGTCATGAGCGGGCCGAAGAGCTTGCCGATTGACGAGGTGCCGGCGCGCTGCATGGCAAATAGGCCGCAGATAATGATGATTGTGATGATGATGACGTTGGTCTGGCCGTCGCCCAGCAGCGCATGGCCCCATTCGATGGTGCGCAGACCCTCGATGGCTGTGGTGACCGTGACGGCGGGGGTGAGGATGCCGTCGGCAAGCAGTGCCGCACCGCCGATCATGGCGGGCAGAATCAGCCATGGCGCCACCTTGCGCACGAGACTGAACAGGGCGAAGATGCCGCCTTCGTTGTGGTTGTCGGCCTTCATGGCGATTACCACGTACTTGACCGTGGTCACGAGCGTCATGGTCCAGATGACGAGCGAAAGCGCGCCCAGGATCATGTCCTCGCTGACGGTACCGATGCCGCCGTTGTTGGCGACGATTGATTTCATGGTGTACATGGGGCTCGTACCGATGTCGCCATAGACGACGCCGAGCGTTACAAGCAGCATGCCAGCGGAGAGGGGGATGGCTCCGTGCCCGCCTTGACCACGCTGGTCTTGGGGTCTTGCCTCCAGTTTGTTGTGTGCCACGTGGACTCCCTTAGACATCCGGTTATCTGTCTAGGACAGATAACCTTTATGCCGTCTTTATACATACAAGAGCAGTTTGGCACATCAGGTTATTTTAGACAATAATCCCCAGCTGGGGATTATTTATGTACGTAGGTAGCATTTCAAAACAGGGGCATATCCGCTGAATGGCTTGCTGCAATGTGATAACCGCGGACGCGCCCCTGCTTTGAAACTGAAGAGGGGCTTTTAAGCACGTGCTGTCTGGGCGATGCCGGCCTTGGCGTTTGTGCGTTTGCCGGCGAGTTCGCAAAAAATCGCGCCGCCGATGATAAGCGCGGCACCCATCAGGCGGACCGGTGTTATGGCTTCACCTAAAAGGATGGCGGAAAACACGACGGCCGAAAGCGGCTCGAGGTAGCCGACGACCGCGACGGTCTGGACGGGCAGCTTGGCGACGGCACTAAAATAAAGCAGGCAACCGATGCCGGTGTTGACGACGCCGAGCATGACGACGGCGCGCCAATCAATACTGGCGGCGACGCCGGCGGACAGGAATGAGGGAGCGCCTTGGGTGACGAGCGTAAGGACCAGCGCGGTCACAAAGGCGGCGCTCACCTGGAGCGCGGAGTTCTCGAGACCCT
Source organism: Bulleidia sp. (assembly GCA_963614835.1). GTDB lineage: Bacteria > Actinomycetota > Coriobacteriia > Coriobacteriales > Coriobacteriaceae > Collinsella. The sequence continues at coordinate 10,882 of CAVEET010000010.1, forward strand.
CGATGTGCGGCGCACCCTTGCTAGCGATGACCATCAGCGCATAGCAAAATGCCGAGGCGATGCCGCAGACGATGCCCGCAATGGGCATGTTGCCGCCGAGACCTTGCGCTGCAATGAGAAAAGCGCCGCAGGCGACGGCGATAAAGCCGGCGATTTTGCTGCCGGTCAGTTTTTCGCCAAAGATAAACGGCGAGAGCGCCATGACGATGATGGGGCCGCAGTAGTACAGCAGCGAGGATACGCCGACGCCGATCGTCTGGTAGGCGCGGAACAGAAAAATCCAGCTGGCGCCCAGCGCGGCTCCCGAAAGGAGGAGGGCTGCGGCTTCGCGGGGGCGAGATGGCGCCTGCAACTTATGGCGTTGGGTGATGGCGAGAATGGTGACAAGCGAGAGTGCGCCCAAAAACGTACGCAGTAGCACGATATCCGAGCTCGGCAGCGCGATGGCAGCGGCGATGATGCCGTTGGAGCCAAACAATAGCAATGCTGCTAAGTACGAAAACAGTCCGTTGTCCATGCGCTTCCGTCCCCTCTATATTCGAGCATGTTCACTATGGGTGAACTGGCAATAGAAGAAAAGCGAATATAATGCATGGATAACATGACAAAAATTCATGTAAAGGTGGAGGCGTGTCGTGGAAACGAATATTCAAAAGATGCAGGTGCTGCTGGAGACGGTGCGCGCCGGAAGCTTTACGCGTGCTGCCGAGCGCCTGAGCTATTCGCAGTCGGGCGTGAGCCGTATGGTGGCCGATCTTGAGGCCGACTGGGGTTTTAAGGTGCTCGACCGCAGTCGCGAGGGCGTGGCTCTTTCTGCCGACGGGAGGCAGGTCATGCCGGCTGTCGAGGCGCTCTGCGAGGAATTCACTCGCTTGCAGCGACGGGTGGATGAGATGCGTGGACTCATGCGCGGCAAAATCTGCATCGGTACGTTTTCGAGTGTGGCGACCCACGTGCTGCCGCCGGTGATTGCGCGCTTTCGCGCCGATCATCCGGATGTCGATTACGAGCTGCTGATGGGTGATTACTCCGAGATTGAGCAATGGGTGGCGGAAGGCCGCTGCGACCTGGGCTTTATCCCGCGCGAGCCCCGAGAAAACGGCATGGCATCGCGGTCTTTGGTGCGCGACGAGTTGATGGCGGTAGTGCCGGCAGATTCTTTGCTTGCCACGGCGGAGGTCGTTTCTCTTGCCGATTTAGCCAACGAGCAGTTTATTCTACTAGAACGCGGCACCGATGACGAGATTACGCCGCTGTTCCGTCGGGCGGGGCTGACGGTGTGCTCCAAGCTGTCGACCTGGGATGATTATGCGATTATGGCTATGGTCGAGGACGGCCTGGGCGTGAGCATTCTTCCCGCGCTCATCTTGCGCCGCTGTCAGTTCGATGTTGCCGTGCGACCGCTCGAGGGACATCCCCATCGGCAGATCAACGCCATATATCGAACGGCCGATGTTTCGCTTGCTGCCGCCCGTTTCCTCGAATACCTCTAAACGCGTGCGTGTCATTGTCCGCTTTGGACAAATCTCAGAGTCCGGTGCATTTTCTTATGAAATTGAACTTTCGAATGAGGTACCGCGTTATACTGCTGCCTAAATTGAACCTTGGTTCAATTCGTGTTCTATAAATTGAACTTTGCCAGCAAGGAGGTTCTAGTGGCCCAAGAGACGTTTAGCGATCGCCTGCGACAGACTATGTCCGATCGCGACGTTCGCCAGTCGGACGTAATCCGCGCATCGGAGATGCTCGGCAAAAAACTCGGCAAGAGTCAGATGAGCCAATATGTGAGCGGCAAGACGATCCCGCGGCGCGATGTGGCCGAGCTGCTCGCCCGTATTTTGGAGGTCGATGTTACCTGGCTGCTTGCCGGCGACGCCGATCAAGGCGAGGCATCATCACCCCGCAACGATTCCAAGCCCGGACCCCATCCCTCAGCTCAAATTGCAAGGAGCGCCACCATGCGTACTTTTTCTAAATCCACCAAACTCGACAACGTCCTGTATGACGTGCGCGGTCCCGTCGTCGACGAGGCCGCCCGTATGGAGGACGAGGGCGAGCGCATCCTCAAGCTCAATATCGGCAACCCGGCGCCCTTCGGTTTCCGCACGCCCGATGAGGTCATCAAGGACATGCGCCAGCAGCTGCCCGACTGCGAAGGCTATTCCAACTCGCGTGGCCTGTTCTCCGCGCGCAAGGCGATCATGCAGTATTCGCAGATCAAGGGCCTGCCCAACGTTCAGATGGAGCATATCTACACGGGCAACGGCGTGTCCGAGCTCATTCAGCTTTCGATGAACGCGCTGCTCGACAATGGCGACGAGATTCTGATCCCCAGCCCCGACTATCCGCTCTGGACGGCGTGCGCAACCCTTGCTGGCGGTCATCCCGTACATTATCTGTGCGATGAGCAGGCGGATTGGTATCCCGACCTAGAGGATATGGAGTCCAAGATCACGAGCGCGACCAAAGCCCTCGTCATCATCAACCCCAACAACCCCACGGGTTCTGTCTATCCGCGCGAGGTGCTCGAGGGCATCGTCGAGATTGCACGCAGGCATCAGCTGATGATCTTTGCCGATGAGATCTACGACCGCCTGTGCATGGACGGCTACGAGCACGTCTCGATTGCCTCGCTCGCCCCCGACCTGCCCTGCGTTACCTTTAGCGGTCTGTCAAAGTCGCACATGATCGCGGGCTATCGTATTGGCTGGATGGTGCTTTCGGGCAACCAGCGCTGCATGAGCGACTTCATCATGGGCATCAACATGCTCTCTAACATGCGCCTGTGCTCCAACGTGCCGGCTCAGTCGATCGTTCAGACGGCACTCGGTGGCCATCAGTCGGTCAACGACTACATCCGTCCCGGCGGCCGTGTCTACGAGCAGCGCAACTTTGTGTATGAGGCGCTCAACAAGATTGACGGCATCTCGGTGGTTAAGCCGCGTGCGGCGTTCTACATCTTCCCCAAGATGGATGTTAAAAAGTTCAACATCACCGATGACGAGCAATTCGCCCTTGACCTGCTGCACGAGAAGAAGATCCTGATTACGCGCGGCGGCGGCTTCAACTGGGCTGAGCCCGACCACTTCCGTATCGTGTACCTGCCGCGCATGGAAGTACTCAAAGAGTCCCTCGAAGACCTCGCCGACTTCTTTGACCATTACCGCCAGTCGTAGGGGATAGAAACTCCGCACTATGAAAAGCTCCCTGCAGTTGTTTTGCTGCAGGGAGCTTTCTTGAATCGGCGGAACTAAATAACAATCCCGTTGCAGTGGTCGATTTCGTGCTGGATGATCTCGGCGGTGTAGCCCGAGAAGTTTTTGATGCGGTGGACGAAGTTCTCGTCCAAATACTCAACCTTAATGCGGCGATAGCGGGTACAGGGACGCTCGCCGATCAGCGAGAGACATCCTTCGCTCGTCTGATAGGCATTGACCTGCTCAAGAATTTGAGGGTTGTACATCAGGAGTGTCCTGTTGCCGTCCTTTACGCAGATGATGCGTTTGCGCACGCCGATCATGTTGGCGGCGAGTCCCACGCACTCGTGCTCATGCTCGTGGAGTGTATCCAGGAGATCCTGCCCGGTCACGGCATCGTCGGGTCCCGCGTCTTCGGAAGGCAGGCGCAAAAAGAACTCGGATTTCATGATGGGCTTAATCATGGCGGGCTCCTCATGTCTTATGCTTTCGTGGACTTTTAATAATAGCGCGGAAGGAAGGCTGTGCGTCCGCGTTACAATCTTTCGACGTTGGACCATGTTGCCAGATTCGTCGTGTACGGCGTTTGGCGTAAGTCTAGGGCTCATTTTTCGCCTTGGACTGTTCCTCTGGGGCGATGCGACTGTCGTTCCAAGAGGAAGGAAATGCATGGGGAGCAAATCTCAGCAACAAGTTCAAGCAACGCCATCGGCCACTGCGGCGATTCTCGTCGTAATGTATATTGCAGCCTTTGTTGCCGCGTTTAACGAGAACATCATTAACGTGGCGTTGCACGACATTATGGCAGCCTTTTCGGTGAGTGCCACCACGGCGCAGTGGCTCGTCTCGGGCTACATGATCGTGACGTCGATCTTTACGGCCATCATGGCCTTCCTGTCCGGCCGTTTCTCGACGCGCAAGCTGCTGTTTTTCGCATGCGGATGCATGGTCGCCGGCGAAGTTCTGTGTCTGGTCGCTCCGTCGTTTAGCGTTTTGCTGCCAAGCCGTATTTTGCAGGCTGCGGGATCGGGCATCTTGTTTCCGCTCATGATGAACGTGGTGCTGTCTTTCGCCCCGCGCGAGAAGCTCGGTTTGTATCTGAGCCTGGGCGGCGCCTGCATTACGCTAGGACCGGCGTTTGGACCCGTGATTAGCGGTCTTATGTGCACGTTATTTGGCTGGAGGGCGGTGTTCGTAGTGCCGCTGGTGGGCGGCATTGTGGTCGCTGCGGCGGGCGTTAAGCTTGTTCAGAATGTCGGAGAGCGCTCGAACACCACGCTTGATATTCTGTCGGTTGTTTTGCTCGCCGCCGGCATTACGGCATTTGTGTATTCCGTAGGCGAGTTCTCGACCAATCTGATTGCCGGCATTGTGGCGCTTTTCGCCGCCATTGTGCTGCTCGGCCTGTTTGCGGCCCGTCAGCTCAAACTCGAGCATCCGGTGCTTAACGTGCGTTCCATGGCGAGCGTTCGTTTTTGGCCTGCGTGCCTGCTTGTGGTGGTGTCGATGATGACAACGTTCTCGATGAGTGTTTTGTTGCCGCTCTATTTTGAGGGCGCATACGGCATGACCGCACTTGTTGCGGGCCTGCTCATTTTGCCGGCAATTGCCTGCAACGCCGTGACCTCGATTGTGGGCGGACGCGTGATGGACGCCCGTGGCGCATGGCCGCTGCTACCGATTGGCTTTGCCCTGATTGCCGTGGGGCAGACTGCAATCTCGATGACGGCGGCAAGCATGAACATCGGCGTTGTCGTGGCACTGACCGTTGCAGTGTATGCCGGAGTCGGTTTGGTGCTGAGCCCCTCGCAGACGGCCGGCTTGGAGACGCTGCCTGCCGCTGAACATCCTCACGGAACGGCATTGCTCAACACGTGGAACATGATTGCCGCATCGTTTGGCCCGTCGCTGTTTATCGGCCTGCTCTCGAGTTCTGCGGCGACCGCCGACGCCGCTGGCGCTGCGACGGACGTTGCCCAGGCGATTGGATTTGCAGCTGCCGTGCGTGTGGCGGCTGTAATTGCCGTGGTCGGGTTCGTGGCGTCGCTGGTGTACGCTCGTCGCGAGTCGCACATGTCGCATTAATGTGTGCACATAGATTCTGCAGCTAGATTGGATGGCGACACCATAAACTAATGGACGTTTTGCCGAGAGGCATGAATGTTTAAAGCGCAAAGAGTGCGCGACGGGCCCCGCGAATGGGGCGATGATGCCCGAGAGGGCCAAGAAGGAGTCTCATGTCCGAGAACGAAGAGATCATGAACGAGACCGAGAACGAGACCATGGCTGCCGAGGTCGAGGCAGTCGAGACCGTGGAGACCGAAGCTACCGAGGTTGAGGCTGCTGACGAGGTTTCCGCCGAGGAGGAGGCCGAGGTTGTCGAGGCCGCCGCAGATTACGATGACGAAGAGCTGATGGACAAGATGCAGAAGGCCGCCCGCCTGCTGCGCAGCCGTCGCTTTGCTATTTCCAAGGAGGAGGAGGCCAAGGCCGAGCGCATGGCGAACATCGAGCGCGCCATCAAGCTTCTTGACCTCAAGCCCAAGATGGAGCAGAAAGAAATGTCCGACCTGCTGGGCATGCGCCTTCGTGAACTCGATGGCCTGATGGCCGAGGCCGAGGCTGCCGATCTGGTCGGCCGCATCGACGATGCCGAGGGCGATATGCGCAAGATTGTTGTCTTCGCTGCCGAGGATGCCGCTGAGGGCCTGGTCGAGCTTGCCAACAAGAAGGAGAAGCTCCTGCCCGAGCTTTCTTACGAGGAGGCCACCGAGCTGATGGCCGCTCTCGATAAGGTTATCGCTCCGCTCGTCGCCATGGGCCTGGACGAGGATCGCGGTCCTCGCGGCGGCCGTGACGACCGTGGTGGCCGTGGCGGCGACCGTGGCGGTCGCGGCGGCTTTGGCGATCGTGGTGGCCGTGGCGGTGACC
>CAVEET010000011.1:0-8323 GCA_963614835.1 Bulleidia sp.
CGCCGTGCTCGCAAGAAACACCGGAGATGTCGGCGGGCAGCGGGTGCATAAAGATGGTGTCCTGGCCGTTGGCAGTCTTCTCCATGAGCGCGGTCGTGGAGCACCAGTCCTGATGGGTGGCGTTCTGGGCGAGCAGCTCCTTCTCGAGCGCAGCGATGCCGGCGTCGTCGCCCTCGGCGTACAGGTTGGTACGCTTCTCCATGGCGGCAAACGGAGCCCAGCTCTTGGGAATCACGATGTCGGCGCCCTCGAAGGCCTCGGCCATGGTGTTGACCTGCTTAAAGGTGGTGCCGGACTCGGCGGCATAGCCCTTGGCGCGCTCGACGACCTCGGGCATGAGGTCGTAGCCCTCGGGGTGGGCCAGGGTGACGTCCATGCCAAAACGGGGCAGCAGGCTGATCAGCGACTGCGGGCAGGACAGCGGCTTGCCGTAAGAGGGCGAATAGGCCCAGGTGACGGCAACCTTCTTGCCCTTGAGGTTCTCAAGACCGCCAAACTCGTTGATGAGGTAGAGCATGTCGGCAGAGGACTGCGTGGGGTGATCGGAATCGGACTGCAGGGAGATGAGCGTGGGACGGTGATCCAGAACGCCGTCCTCGTAGGCCTGCTGCACGGACTCGGAGACCTCGGCCATGTAGGCATCGCCCTTGCCGATGTACATGTCATCGCGGATGCCGATGACGTCGGCCATGAAGGAAATCATGGTAGCGGTCTCGCGGACGGTCTCGCCGTGAGCGATCTGGGACTTCTTCTCGTCCAGGTCCTGCAGCTCAAGGCCGAGCAGGTTGGCGGCCTTAGAGAAGGAGAAGCGCGTACGGGTGGAGTTGTCGCGGAACAGGGAGACTGCCAGGCCCGAGTCGAAGATCTTGGACGAAACGTTGTTCTCACGCAGCTCGCGCAGGGCGTCGGCGACGATGTAGAGCGCCTTGAGCTCGTCGGTGGTCTTGTCCCAAGTGTGCAGGAAGTCGCTACCGTACATACCCTTAAAATCGAGGCCGTTCAGCTGCTCGACGAGCTCGGTAAACTTAGCGTCCATGGAAATGTCCTTTCTAAAGATGAAACGATCGCAATGAGTAGATGTGCTCCGGCATGCGCGTGTGGCAGAACATGCAGAGCACCATGACGAGGACCCGCCACCGTTGAGGAAGCATGGGAGATAACGACCGCGGGCCCCAAGTCAACAGGGGGTGCCGGGGACACGAGCGGCCCCCGGCTCAACAAAATCGAGGAATGGGACTAATCGATCTTGTTGTTGGTCAGACCGGCGCGGAACACGGTGGCGTCGCCATCGGCCTTGCTCGGATCGTAGAGGTTCAGGGCAGCCACGTACATGGCGGCAGCGGTGACCAGGTCGTCCTTGTAGGTGACCTCGTTGGGAGCGTGAGCCTGAGACTCGGCACCCGGGCCAAAGCCCACGCAGGGGATGCCGTAGCGGCCCTGGATGGAGACGCAGTTCGTGGAGAAGGTCCACTTGTCGCACAGCGGACGACCGGTGCGCTTGTCCATGCTGGGCTCGCAGCCGATGCGCTCGTCACCGAACATGGCCTTGTGGGCGTCGACGAGGGCCTTGACGTGCGGAGCGGTCTCCTTGTTGATCCACGTGGGGAAGTAAGCCTCGGTCTCGTAGACCTCGCCGGTCCAGGACGGACGATCGTACATGTACATGGAGACCTTCACGTCGTCGCCGTACTTCTTGGCGGCCGGCAGGTTACGGATCTCGTCCAGGCAGGACTCCCAGGTCTCACCGGCGGTCATGCGACGGTCGATGGAGATGGCGCAGGAGTCAGCGACAGCGCAGCGGCTGGGGCTGGTGTAGAAAATCTGGCTGACGGTGCAGGTGCCGCGGCCCAGGAAGCGGGCGTCCTCGAAGTGCTCGGGGTTGTACTTGGGGTCGAGCATCTTGACGAGGCCCTTGATGTCGGTCGACTCGTCGCAGCCGTTGTTGTTGAGGGCGCGGACGTCGGCGATGATGTCGGCCATCTTGTAGATGGCGTTGTCGCCGCGGTCGGGAGCGGAGCCGTGGCAGGAGGTGCCGTGAACGTCGACGCGGATCTCCATGCGGCCGCGGTGACCGCGATAGATGCCGCCGTCGGTGGGCTCGGTGGAAATGACAAACTCGGGCTTAATGCCGTCCTTGTTGTAGATGTACTGCCAGCACATGCCGTCGCAGTCCTCTTCCTGGACGGTGCCGACAACCATGATCTTGTAGCCCTCGGGGATGAGGCCCATGTCCTTCATCATCTTGGCAGCGTAGGTAGCAGAAGCCATGCCGCCCTCCTGGTCGGAGCCGCCGCGGCCGTAGATGATCTCATCGGTCTCGTAGCCCTCATAGGGATCGGCATCCCAGTTCTCGATGTTGCCGATGCCGACGGTGTCGATGTGGGAGTCGATGGCGATGATCTTGTCGCCCTCGCCCATAAAGCCCATGACGTTGCCCAGGCCGTCGACCTTGACCTCGTCATAGCCAAGGCTCTCCATCTCGGCCTTGATGCAGGCGACAACCTCACCCTCCTCGCAGGACTCAGAGGGATGGGAGATCATAGCGCGCAGGAAACGAGTCATATCAGCACGATGGGACTCAGCAGCAGCCTTGATAGCGTCGAAATCGAGTTCTTTAGCCATTGTTCATAACCTTTCAAACTAAGGAATCTACCTGTGAGGTGGCGGAGCGATACCTATTTACTCCGCCCCAACGATTAGCAAGTGGGGTATTCGCCTTCCCAGACGATGCGACGGTACTGATCCGGATCGGTGTCACCTTCCGTGGAGAAGCAGAGCACGGAGCTCGTCTTGTCCAGGCCGATGAGCTCCTTGAGCTCGGCGTACTCGGGATCGAGCATGAGGGTCTCGACCAGGCCGGTGGTCACAGCGCCGGACTCACCGGAGATGACGCGCGGGTCGCCCTTCTCGGGAGCGCCCAGGGTGCGCATGCCGCGAGCGGTGACCCAGTCGGGGCAGGACACGAAGGCGGTGGCGTGGTTGCGCAGGATATCCCAGCCCAGAATGTTGGGCTCGCCGCAGCACAGACCGGCCATGATGGAAGGCATGTCGCCGTCCACGATGCGCGGGTCGCCGTCGCCGGCGGCAGCGCCCTTGTACAGGCAGGCAGCAGGCGCGCACTCAACCACGACGAAGGTGGGCGGGTTATCGGGATACAGGTTGGTGAAGTAGCCCACCACGGCGCCGGCGAGCGAACCCACGCCAGCCTGGACAAACACGTGCGTCGGGCGGTTGATGGCCATCTCGCGCAGCTGCTCGGCGGCCTCGGAGGCCATGGTGCCGTAACCCTCCATGATCCAGGACGGGATCTTCTCGTAGCCCTCCCAGGCGGTGTCCTGAACGATGACGCCGCGCTCGCAGGCGTCGGCCTCGGCGGCGGCCATGCGCACGCACTCGTCGTAGTTGACCTCTTCGATGGTCACCGTGGCGCCCTCGGCGGCGATGTTGTCGAAGCGGGGCTTGGTGGAACCCTTGGGCATGTGCACGACGGCCTTCTGACCCAGCTTGTTGGCAGCCCATGCCACGCCGCGGCCATGGTTGCCGTCGGTGGCGGTAAAGAAGGTGGCCTGGCCAAAGTCCTTGGCAAGCTGATCGGAAGTCAGGTAATCGAAGGTGCAGTCGGCAACGTCCTTGCCGGTCTCATCGGCAATGTAGTTGGCCATGGCAAACGAGCCGCCCAGAACCTTAAAGGCGTTGAGGCCAAAGCGATAGCTCTCGTCCTTAACGCACAGGTTGGACAGGCCCAGGCGCGCAGCCTGACCGTCCAGACGGGCAAGCGGAGTGACGGTATATTGAGGGAACGACTGGTGGAAGGCACGGGCCTTCTTCACGTGGTCGAGGCTCATGATTCCCAAGTGCTTGTCATCGCTCTTGGGCATCGTGTTGCCCGCCCACTGGATCTTATCGGCCATACGGTGAACTCCTTAAGTCCTCTCTTGCCGGCCCCCGCATACGCGTTTCAGCCCGATCCCATTCACACGGCTGAACTTTTATGTGGATGCCAAACAAAAAGTTTGTTAGTAATGTTCTATCACACTTTTTGATTGGCATACCTAACGAATTGTTTGTTGCCGTAATCGGTACTTTTTCGCCGCCGAACGGTCATGAATTGCCTTGTTGATGGATTTGTTTGCGGTCATGTGTGGTTTATGGCACAGTGAGCCCAAACTAATTTTTAGGAAGGCACCTATGACCCCCGCACAGATTGAGTTTTATAAGCGCCTTGCACACGGCCTGGCGCTCCAATTTGGCCCCAACTGCGAAATCGTCGTCCACGATCTGGAGACCGAGGACGTGGACCACTCCATCGTAGTGATCGAAAACGGCCACGTCAGCGGACGCAAACTGGGTGACGGCCCCAGCCATATCGTGTTTGAGTCCATGCACGAGGGCGCCACCGACGTACACGACCGCGAGCCGTACCTCACTAAAACCGCTGACGGCAAGCTGCTCAAATCGTCGACGATCTTTATCCGCAACGACGAGGGCAAGCCCGTCGGCATTTTGGGCATTAACTTTGACATTACGCTCATGAAGGCTTTTGAGCGCTCGCTCGATGCCTTTACCGGCACCGGCGGCACGGGCTATACCGAGCCCGAGCCCATTACCAAGAACATCGGCGACCTGCTCGAGGACCTGCTGCACGAGTGCGAGCAGTTTGTGGGCAAGCCCGCGGCACTCATGACCAAAGACGAGCGCATTCGTGCCATTGGCTACCTCGACCGTCGCGGCGCCTTCCTCATTTCCAAGTCGAGCGAGCGCGCCTGCGAGTTCTTTGGCATCTCCAAGTACAGCTTCTATAGCTACCTCAATGAGGCCAAGGCGGCGGCCGGCGACAAGTAGGCACTCGCCTGGATTGCCCCTCCCCTTTTGGGCGCGAGTTCTGGAAAGCACGAATCCAAGACCGAGCCGCTTGGGAAGTTCCATATAATCGATGTCATTAGTATTTCGAAAGGATGGGACAGAATGGCGTTGAGCAAGGCATCATGCACCGGTCGCGGATTGATTCCGGCAATTGGTGGACATGTGCACCGCATGTTCGATGAGGGTGAAGACGACCTGTTTTCGCTGAGCCTTGACGACGTGATGGATGATCGCCCGTGGACCGCCGACGAACTCATGGGCGGCGGGGCTCGCCCGTCAAACCCCAATCCCGCGCTTGCGCCTAAGCCCGCATCTGCGCCGACTCCTGCGCAGTCGCCTGTTTCGACGCCCGCGCCTACGCCCGCACCCACTTCGGCGCCCACGCCCGCTCCCCGCCCCGCAAGCGACCCGTCCGAGACGGCGGCATTTCTCGCTGCAGCGACGCAGGGCAAATCGGCCGACAGCACCGTTATGTACAGCGCCCAGCAGTTGCCTGTTCCTGCGGCACGCAAGCCTCCGGTCGCAAGGCTCGATGAGCCCGTTGCCCATCAGGTTGCCTACGATTCCTGGGCTGCAACCGATCTGGATGAGACCTCTACCGGCATGCCGGCGCTCGATGTTCCAGTTAACCCGCTTTTTGCCGCCAACACGAGCGCCGCAGACTCTGAGGGCGGTGCGGCATATTCCGATTATTCCGATGGCTATGCTGGCAACGGTCGCATCGAGACCGAGGATTATGGCACCGCATCGAGCGATTATCTCAACGATCCGTACGCTGCCACGCCCGCACCGGAATATGACCCGGAGGCCGCGTCCGCGCCGGCGTATACCAAAAGCACGGGCGAAGAGCGCTTCGCCGATTATTACGCCAAGGAAAAGGCGCTGCGTTTCTCGGAATTTCCGCAGGCAGTCAAGGTTGCCTTTATCGCCATTATCATTGCCCTGCTCGGTGTCATTGCGTTTGAGGGATTCCAGCTGTTCCGCGGCCCCACCGCGTCCGAATCGGCAACGCAGCAAAAAGAGGACGACAACCAGTACCTGGACATTAACACCCTCAAGGGCGACCCCAACGACGGGGACGATGAGTAGCGAGAGCTGAAGGCAGCCGCAGGATCCCGCATCCAGCATCGGCTTCTAAGTGCTGTTTTGTCATCCAACTACACTTTTCCGAAGTTTTAAGGTGCCTATTTCGACACTTTTCCGTACTTTTACACGGCTGATTTCGACATTTTTCCGGATGAAAGCCGAATAATCACTTGGGAAACCAACGCCATCCGCGCGTCATTTCGCGGATGGCGCTTGATTTCTGTCCGTACACGTTGAGTCCGTACACGTTGATAGACTCCATCTTGCCCGCAAGGAGCGGGCGCGTTTTATCCAGAGTCGGGGTAGAGAGTTGGCTCCACGATCCCGACGCCAACCGGCCAAGAGACACGGTGGCCCTGCCAACATCGATGAAAGGAGTCCGTATGGACAATTTCTCCGTGCGCAGTGAGCGCAACTTCCACAACCTGGCAGCCCAGCCAAAACGAATGCATCTTCTGGACGAGACGAGCGGTTATGCCTCGGCCATGGTCAAGAACAGCCTCTCCCACCAGATGCGCTTTACGGTGCAGGTGCTCGAGGAAGAGCTCTGCGCCGCCGGCGACCCGCACGTGCTGCAAATCAAGCTGCTCGGAGATAACTCTAGTGAGCCGTCCAGCTGGATGCTCTTCGCCGACGGCGTTTGCGTTGCGGACGGATCGGGCGCCTTTGTTATGGATGCTATCGACCAGGGCATGATACAAGCCTGTAAGACATGGGGAGATCACGACGCATTTGCCGACTTCGCAGAGGCAATCGTTCTAAGCAAAGCTGCATTTGATATCAAGGAGCGCGCTTGTCAGACGCTTTCATATATCGCATGGACAGTTGGTCGGTTCCACGCCCAGCACCTGATCGAGGGCATGGTCGCCGCCGGGGTAGACCCGATGCTGGAAGATCTTCTCAGCGCTCCCGCGTAGATTAATCGAGCGCTCTATCGACAAAGATGCATCTACCATAACGGCATGGGGCGTGCTCGCCTTGTACCGACCCCAACCAATCCCGTCGGCGCGACTGCAGTCTCAAACAGCCACCGGCACCATCCATCCGCACACGAGAGGCGATGGGCACAGGCGAACCCCTCAACCTCGCTATTCGTAAACTTCATCAGTGTTTCCACATCCCCATCAAAAGAATCCGAAAGACATCCCCCGTTAATAAAACGCTTCTGAACATCTCACTCTGCAGGCAAAGCCGCACCGGAGTGATGCGGGGGATGTGCGAGGTCTCATGGACCTCCCTGACGCGGCCTAGCGGAAGTGCCACTCGGCATCCCTTCCATAACGCACGGGTAAACAAAGGGAAATAGCGCCACCCACCGCGCAAGGAAGGACGCCACCATGGATCTCACGAAAACGGCTAGAGAAATTACCCGTCTCATGCTCCCCTACCTGACCACGCAGCAGAACCGCCAGCTCAAAAAGGTTTTATCGCACTGCCTTTTCGATGAAAGCCAATTAGCTGAAGACGGCGGCGACGGTGAAAGCGAATCATTCCTAGATCTATTTCTGTCTGCAAAACGCCTCGAAGGCTGCTCGGATAGGACCATCTCCTACTACGAAACCACCATCAATAAAATGCTTGAATCATTCGATACGCCAGCTTGCGACCTGGGAACCGAAGAGATTAGGTCCTATCTTTCCGACTATCAGCAAAAAGCCGGCGTCAGTCGCGTCACCGTCGACAATGTCCGAAGAATCATCTCAAGCTTCTATTCATGGCTCGAAGACGAGGACCATATCATTAAGAGCCCGGTTAGACGCATTAAAAGAGTCAAGGCTCCGCAACCCATAAAGGAAACGTATAGCGATGAAGTCGTTGAAATTCTCTGCGATAACTGCGGGTCGCCCCGAAACCTTGCCCTGATCGACCTGTTGCGCTCCACGGGCATGCGTGTGGGCGAACTTGTCTCGTTGGACAGGAGCTCCATCGACACCATCAATCGTGAGTGCATCGTACACGGCAAGGGAAATAAGGACCGCATCGTCTATTTTGACGCAAAGACTAAAGTCCATATTGAGAATTACCTGTCAACCCGAATGGACAGCTCTGAAGCACTCTTCGTGTCGAGCAAGGCGCCACACGAGAGGCTACAAATTGGCGGCGTCGAGGCGCTGCTTAGAAAACTGGGGCGCGAGCTTGATTTAGGAAGGGTCCACCCTCATAAGTTCAGAAGAACGCTTGCTACAAAGGCAATCGACAAAGGAATGCCCATCGAACAAGTCCAGGTGCTCCTTGGCCATAAAAAAATAGACACCACATTAAGGTACGCAATGGTCGACCAGCGCAACGTCAAAGCATCCCACCGCAGATACCTAACTTAAATTTCGATTTGTCGACCGAGGCGGCGAAGTCCAAGAAGGAACGCTGAAACTCA
>CAVEET010000012.1:0-19031 GCA_963614835.1 Bulleidia sp.
GAGATGAAGAAGCAGGCCAAGCCGGTCGAGACCAAGGAGCAGATCGCTTCCGTCGGTACCATCTCCGCCGGTGACCCCGAGGTCGGCGAGAAGATCGCCGAGGCCATGGAGGTCGTGGGCAAGGACGGCGTCATCACCGTCGAGGATTCCCAGACGTTCGACATCACCATCGACACCGTCGAGGGCATGCAGTTCGACAAGGGCTATGTCTCCGCTTACTTCGTCACGGACAACGACCGCATGGAGGCCGTGATGAAGGATCCGTACATCCTCATCACCGACCAGAAGATCTCCAGCGTTCAGGACATCATGCCCGTTCTCGAGGCTGTCCAGCGCGCTGGCCGTGGCCTGCTCATCATCGCTGAGGACATCGACGGCGAGGCTCTGCCGACCCTGGTCCTCAACAAGATCCGTGGCGCCCTCAACGTCTGCGCCGTCAAGGCCCCGGGCTACGGCGATCGCCGCAAGCGCATCCTCGAGGACATCGCCGTCCTCACCGGTGGCCAGGCTGCCCTGGACGAGTTGGGCGTGAAGGTCGCTGACATCACCGCCGATATGCTCGGTACCGCTAAGTCCGTCACCATCTCTAAGGACAACACCGTCGTCGTCGGCGGCGCTGGCTCCAAGGAGGCCATCGACGCCCGTATCGCTCAGATTAAGGGCGAGATGGAGAACACCACCTCTGACTTCGACCGTGAGAAGCTCCAGGAGCGCCTGGCCAAGCTCTCCGGTGGCGTTGCCGTCATCAAGGTCGGCGCTGCTACCGAGTCCGAGCTCAAGGAGATCAAGCATCGCGTCGAGGACGCCCTGCAGGCCACCCGCGCTGCTGTCGAGGAGGGCATTGTCGCTGGCGGCGGCGTCGCCTTCATGGACGCTGCTCCTGCGCTCGATGCCGTCGAGATCGATGACCCCGAGGAGAAGATCGGCGTCGACATCGTCAAGAAGGCTCTGACCGCTCCGGTCGCCACCATCGCCAAGAACGCTGGCTTTGAGGGCGCTGTCGTGGTCGACAAGGTTGCCGAGCTGCCCGCCGGCCAGGGTCTCAACTCTGCCAACGGCGAGTGGGGCGACATGATCGAGATGGGCGTCCTCGACCCCGTCAAGGTCAGCCGCGTCACCCTGCAGAACGCTGCTTCTGTCGCCAGCCTGATCCTCATCACCGAGGCCACCGTCTCCGATGTGCCCAAGAACACTCAGCTTGAGGACGCTATCGCTGCTGCTACCGCTGGTCAGCAGGGCGGCGGTATGTACTAAGGCCGACAAGGTCTAGAACTCCCACCGGGAATCCGGGGGCGTGACGGGGGCTTCTCTCCGGAACGTCCTCGGACATGCAAAGAGGCTCCGCATCGCGCTTCGCGCTGCGGAGCCTCTTTGCGTCCTGCGGAATATTCCGGAGAGAAGCCCCCGTCACGCCCCCGGATTCCCTGCGTTTACGGCCTTGAGGTCGGCGGGCGTAGAAGGACGTGGTCGATAGGAGTACGTGTCCCTTTCGCTGTTTCGCGGCTTTGCCGCGAAAAGCGCGTTACTTTGGGATGGGTGGGGAACGTGGTTGTTGCGGCAGCTGATCCCCACCATAAATTACCCTCGGCATACTTGCGCGAACGATTGCTCGTGCTACACTTGCAATTGCTGTTTCAGGGCGGGGTGGAATTCCCCACTGGCGGTAAATCGGGCGGTGTCAAAGGGGCACCGTGGCGCAGGCGAGGTGTCTGCGACCGAGCCGATGAGTCCGCGACCCGTGCGTGTGTTGGTTCGCATGTCGGCTGAACTGGTGAGATCCCAGTACCAACGGTTAGAGTCCGGATGAAAGAGGCAGGTGATCTTATGTCTGAACAGTCGCAGCATATCCATTTTGAGAACACGAATAGGTGGAGCACCAAACAGCTCGTTACCATGGCGCTGATGTGTGCCTTGGGCGCCCTGTTTATGTACGTGCAGCTGCCTATCCTTCCTTCGGCGCCGTTTTTGACGTATGACCCGTCGCTGGTGCCGGCGATGGTGTGCGGGTTTGCGTATGGTCCTGGCGCCGGCACTGCTGTTGCCGCTATGGCAATCGTTATCCATGCGCTCACCACGGGTGACTGGGTCGGCGCGCTTATGAACCTGGTTGCCACGCTGGGCTACATTCTGCCCGCGGCTATCGTCTACCAGAAGATGCATACCTATAAGGGTGCCGTGATTGGCCTGGCGCTCGGCGTCATTGCCGCTACGGCGTTGTCTATGGTCGCGAATCTGACCATCGGCGTTTGGTTCTGGTATGGCTCGGCCGATGCGATTCTTCCGCTCATGCTTCCCGCTGTTTTGCCGTTTAACCTCATCAAGACCGTGCTTAACTCGGTGTTGACGCTGGTGGTGTATAAAGCAGTCTCCAACCTCATCACGCCTAAAAAGGACCAGGTCAAAGGCCGCGCATGATTGAGTGTCGGGGCGTTTCCTTTAGCTATGACGGTGCCGTGTCGGCACTCGACGGCGTCGATCTGAACATCGAGGATGGCGAGTTTTTCTGCATCCTCGGTGGCAATGGGTCGGGCAAGTCGACGTTTGCCAAGCATCTGAATGCGCTGCTACAACCCGATGCCGGCACGGTGCGCATCGATGGCATGGATGCGTCCGACCCCGAGCTGGTCTACGACATTCGTTCGACCGCGGGCATGGTATTCCAGAACCCGGATGATCAGCTGGTGGCGACGCTTGTCGAGGACGATGTTGCCTTTGGTCCCGAAAACTTGGGCGTTCCATCGGCGCAAATTGCGCAGCGCGTACGCGAGGCGCTGAAGGGCGTGGGCCTGGTGGGCTTTGAGCGCCACGAGACCCACGCGCTCTCGGGTGGCCAAAAGCAACGCGTGGCGCTTGCTGGCGTGCTTGCCATGGAACCGCGCGTGCTCATCTTGGATGAGGCTTCCTCGATGCTCGATCCACGTGGACGCAAGGGCCTCATGAAGGCTTGCCGCGCGTTGCACGATCGCGGTATGACCATCGTGATGATTACGCACTTTATGGAAGAAGCCGCCGAGGCCGATCGTGTCGCGGTGTTTCGGGCGGGGCACGTTGCCATGCTCGGTACGCCCGAGGAAATTTTGACGCGGGCGGATGAGCTTGCGCAGCTCAACCTGGATATGCCGGAGTCGTGTCGTCTGGGCATGGCGCTTCGTACGAAGGGCGTGCCCGTTTGCGCGCAGGTGCGTGAGGCAGATATGGTCGCCGAGATTGCGCAGGCTTATGCCGAGCGAAGTGGGGCAGGCATCGCGGGGCAGTCTTCCGTATCCCAGTCGGAAATCGCTGACGGCACTGTTCCGGTAGACAACGAGGGCAACGCGTCGGAGCCCGTCATCGAGCTATCCCATGTTTCGTACAGTTATTCGCTCAGTCCGCGCGAGCGCCGCCGCTGGCATAAGCGCTCGGCCACTGCGGACAAATCGAGCAAACAGGCTCTCTGGGGAAACGTCCCCAGCAGCCCGTGGGCGCTGCGCGATGTATCGCTGACGGTGCGTCGCGGCGAGTTCCTGGGCTTGGCAGGTCATACCGGTTCGGGTAAGTCGACGCTGGTCCAGCATCTCAACGGTTTGATTCGCCCTCAGGAGGGATCCGTTCGCGCGCTGGGGCTCGATCTGTCAAACAAGAAAGACGCCGCCGCGGTTAAGGCCAAGGTCGGCGTGGTGTTTCAATATCCTGAGCGTCAGCTGTTTGCCGAAATCGTGGCGCAGGACGTGGCGTTTGGTCCGCATAACCTTGGCTTGCCGCAAGATGAAGTCGACCGTCGTGTCGAGTCATCGCTCTCGCGCGTGGGCCTCGACCTTTCCACGGTCGGCGACAAGAGTCCCTTTGAGCTTTCGGGCGGTCAGCAACGGCGTGTGGCATTCGCCGGCGTGCTCGCCATGGAGCCCGAAGTCCTGGTGCTCGATGAACCCATGGCGGGGCTCGATCCGGCGGCGCGCAGTGATTTCCTGGAGCTCATCGATCGACTCCATCGCGAGGGCCTGACCGTTGTCATGGTTTCGCACAGCATGGATGACCTGGCCAATTGCTGCGACCGTATTGTCGTGATGAACGAGGGCGCGGTGTTTGCCGAGGGCACGCCCGCTCAGGTTTTTGCGCATGCGGATGAGCTTAAATCAATCGGCTTGGGTGTTCCCGCTGCCCAGCGCATGGCGCTGGCGCTTGCGAAGGCAGGCGTGCCGCTGCGTCGCGGCGGGCTCTATACGGTTGAGTCGTTGGCCGACGAGTTGGTAGATTTGCTGATCGGTCGCTCGGACGGTCCTTCTAACGTCGCGGACATTGCTAAATCCAAGACGGTCTCGCGAGAGGAGGGCTGCTGATGGAGGCGTTTTCGTTTGGCAGTTACTATCCCGGCGATAGTGCAATCCACCGCCTGGACCCGCGAACCAAGTTGCTCTTGGGCTTTGTGTTTCTGATCACGACGCTCACGGTCAGTGGCTTCCGCGGACTGGCCCCGGTCGCAATTTTCGTTGTGCTGACCTATGCCGTGTCTCGAGTGCCGGTTCGTCGCGTTCTGTCGTCGATGGCGCCGCTGCTGGCAATCGTCGTCGTGGTCGCGGTGCTCAACTTGTTTACCGATCAGAGTGGGCGCATCTTGTGGCAGCTCGGCTTTCTGCAGATAAGCGAGGGCTCGCTGCGTTCTGCGGCGTTTATGGCGTGCCGCCTGACCCTGATGATGGCCGGCATGAGCGCCATTACGCTCACCACCCCCACGCTCGACCTCACCGCGGGCTTTGAGCGTCTGCTCGCACCGTTTGCGCGCGTGGGGCTTCCGGCGCATGAGCTCGGCATGATCATGGGTATCGCGTTGCGCTTTATGCCGCAGTTCGCTACCGAGATGAAGCAGACGGCCGATGCGCAGGCGAGCCGCGGTGCGCGCGTGACGGGAGGCCCGCTCGGCGGCGTGCGTATGCTCGGCAGTGTGGCCATTCCGCTGTTCACGGGCGTGTTCCGTCATGCCGAGACGCTTTCGGCCGCCATGGATGCGCGTTGCTATCACGGCGAACAGGGACGCACGCGTCTGCATGCACTTACGTTTGGCCGCGGCGATGCGTTGGCGGCGGTGGTGACGGCGTTGCTGCTCATCTGCGTCATCGTCATCAACCTTCAACTTGTTTAGGCGCGATTCGAGCGCAAGAAAGGGGTCCCTATGACCGACAACGACCGCACGGCTCAGCTTGAGCGCGCCTGTTCGTATCTCAGGCGCATTCCGGCGTGGTATCTGGCCACAACCGATGTAGCCGACGGGCATCAGCCTCGCGTGAGGCCGTTTTCGTTTGCTATGGTCGATGACGGTAAACTGTGGTTTTGTACGTCGCGCGACAAAGATGTGTGGGCGGAGCTGAGCGCGAATCCCAAGTTTGAGCTCTCGGGCTGGAAGCCGGGGGAATGTTGGATCGTATTGACCGGCGAAGCCGCACTTGAGGACGACGCAGTTGCGAGCGACAAGGTGCGTCAAGCGGGTTTTAAGCACATGGTGGGCATTGGCGAGGAACACGAGAGTGCCAACGACGGCCGCCTTGCTTTCTTTTCGGTCCGCAACATTGCCGCGCGCTTCTGTGATATCGACGGCAGCGAGGAGCGCCTGGAGCTCTAGCTCGCACAACCAGGCTCACAAACTAGCTGGTACAGGAGGACACATGGACGGATTGAATATGGTGTTGGAGTATCTGACGTCGGTGCCGGCATGGTATTTGGCGACGAGCGTTGACGGACAGCCTCATGTGCGTCCGTTTTCGTTTGCGCAGATCCAGGATGGCAAGCTGTGGTTTGTAACAGCGCGCACCAAAGATGTGTGGCAAGAGCTGCTGCAAAACCAGCGCTTTGAGGCCACGAGTTGGTGGCCGGGCCATGGCTGGCTCATCTTGCGCGGGCGTGCGGGGCTGGAAGACCGGGCTTCGAGCGAAATGCGCGAGGCCGGATGGAAACATCTTGAGCGCTTGAGCGAGCACTATGAGGGGCCTAACGACCCCACGCTCGTCTTCTTTAGCGTCGAGGATCCCGAGGCTTTTATCTGCAATCACGACGAATGGGTGCCGGTCGAGCTCTAGCCGGCTGGCTCATCCTAACAACTTGGTTTTCGCATGGGCGGGCCCCGTATTGCCCGGTGCCGTTAGGAGCGCCGGTCAATACGGGGCCCGCTCCATTTGTCAATTCCTTCAAGCGAATGTGTCGGGATTGTTTCAATGCATGAATATGCAAGCCATTTACGTGTTCATGCATCTTTTGGTGCTAAAGTTTCAACCCACTTCATAACAACCACTGCGAAATGCGCATCGGTGCATAAATCGCAGACAAGGAGTCTGATATGTCTTTGAAGGTTGGAATCGTCGGCGCGGCTGGATATGCCGGCGCCGAACTCATTCGCCTCGTGCTTGGCCATCCCGAGTTTGAACTTGTCGCCATTACGTCCAACGCCGATGCCGGCCAGCCGCTGTCCGCGGTGTATCCGAGCTTTGCTGGCGTGAGCGATCTGGTTTTCACCACGCATGACGCCCCCGAGCTTAAATCCTGCGACGCCGTCTTCTTGGCCGTGCCGCACACGGCTGCCATGGCACAGGTGCCCGCACTGCTTGCATCTGGCGTCTCCTGCTTCGATCTTTCGGCCGATTACCGTCTGAGCGACGCGTCTGTCTTTGAGGCATGGTATGCCGCCGAGCACATGAGCCCCGAGTTGCTCAAGACCCGCGCTTTCGGTCTGCCCGAGCTGTTCTGCCAGGACTTAGAGACCGCTGCTTCCAGCCATGCCGCTGGCAGGCCCGTGTTGGTCGCCTGCGCCGGTTGCTATCCCACCGCAACGAGCCTTGCTGCCGCTCCCGCCGTGCGCGCCGGCTGGGTTGCCCAGGGTGGCCCTGTGATCGTTGATGCCATCAGCGGTGTGACGGGTGCCGGCAAGTCCTGCAACGCTCGTACGCATTTTTGCAGCGCCGACGAGAATTTGGAGGCCTACGGTGTGGGCAAGCACCGCCACACGCCCGAGATTGAGCAAATCCTTGGCCTAACCGATCGCGTCGTCTTTACCCCGCATCTGGCACCGCTCAAGCGCGGCCTGCTCTCCACGGTGACGATGCCGCTTACGCCGCAGGCTATCGATACCTTGACCCTTGAGGACGTTGTCGACTATTACAAGCAGTTCTACGCTGGACGCACCTTTGTGCGCGTGCTCGATGCCGGCCAGCAGCCCAAGACGGCTTCGGTCGTCGGCACCAACGCCGCCCAGATTGGCCTTGCGTTCAACAAGCGCGCGGGCGTGCTGGTGGCGACGGGCGCCATCGACAATCTGTGCAAGGGCGCTGCGGGCCAAGCGGTCCAGTGCGCCAATATCGTCTTTGGCTTTGACGAGCGACGAGGCTTGCCCACAGTGGCGTGCCCGGTGTAGCACATTCGATTGTTAACGATTTGGTAGTCGGGCATCGAGTGGGGCGCCACTCTTAAGCTGGTCTCATGATCACGACTGGCATGGCGCACCAACCGATGTCCGTTTTTTGTTTGACATAAGGAGTCATAAAGACGATGAATACCGAGCTGTTTGATATCAAGATTCGCGCCGTCGAGGGTGGCGTTACGGCTGCGGCTGGTTTTAAAGCTGCGGGCATCCACGCTGGGTTCCGCAAGAACCCCGAGCGTTTGGATTACGCGCTCGTCGTGCCCGATAAACCCTGTCCCGGTGCCGGCGTGTTTACCACCAATCGCTTTTGCGCGGCGCCCGTGCAAGTGAGCCGTGCCAACCTGGGCGGTGCCGACAAGGGTTACGGTATCATCGCCGGCGTTTCGGTCAACTCTGGCAATGCCAACGCCGCCACGGGTGAGACCGGCCTTGCATGCGCGCGCGAGACGTGCAGCATCGCATCGCAGGTCATCGGCTGCGAGCCCCAGCAGATTCTGGTTGCCTCCACGGGCGTGATTGGCCAGATTCTGCCGATCGACACGTTTGAGACCGCCATTCCTGCTGCCTACGAGGCGCTCTCCGCCCACGGTGGCGCCGATGCCGCTCGCGCCATCATGACGACTGACACGCACTCCAAGGAGTACGCCGTGTCCTATGTCAGCGAGGCTGCGGGTCATGCGGGCAATGTCTATACGGTAGGCGGAATGTGCAAGGGCTCGGGCATGATCATGCCCAATATGGCCACCATGATCGCGGTTATTACCACCGATGCCCCCGTCGAGCCTGCGGCACTTCATGCCCTGCTGCTCTCGACCGTCAAGCAGACCTTTAACAAGGTAACGGTCGATTCCGACACCTCGACCAACGACACCTGCATCATGCTTGCTTCCGGCGTCGCTGCCGCAGATGCCGAACCTATCGTCGAGGGCTCCGATGCCTTCGACGAGTTGGCATTTGCCGTGCACGAGGTGTGCGAGAGCCTGGCGCGCAATATCGCCGCCGATGGTGAGGGCGCATCCAAGCTTGTTACGGTCAACGTTACCGGCGCCGTGAACGACGAGGAGGCCGATATCGCCGCCCGTGCCGTTGCCAACTCGCCGCTCGTTAAGACCTGCATCGCCGGCCACGACTGCAACTGGGGCCGTGTTGCTATGGCGCTTGGCAAGTGCGGCGTGAAGTTTAATCAGGAAGACGTTTCCATCGACATGATGGGCATGCCTGTCTGTCGCGACGGTCTGACTGTTCCCTTTGATGAGGACGAGGCTCTACGACGTTTCGAGGCGCCCGAGATCGTGATCTCGGCCGACCTGGGCGCAGGCGACGCGGCAACGACCGTGTGGACCTGCGACCTCACGCATGAGTACATCTCCATCAACGGCGACTACCGTTCCTAGATTCCAGGCACGCTGCGCATCTTGCCGCGATTGCGGACAGCTGAGCATGGCGCGATAACGATACGAAAGACGAGGCAGATTATGAAATTCGCACGCGATTGTCGTTCGAGCGAATCCAACGAAGCAACCGCGCAGCTGCTGTTCGAAGCGCTGCCGTGGATTAAGAACCTGACCGGCAAGACGGTTGTTATCAAATATGGCGGAGCCGCCATGGTTGATGAGCAGCTGCGCCGCGACGTGATGAGCGATATCGTTTTGCTCAAGATCATCGGTATGCGCCCCGTCATCGTGCATGGCGGCGGCAAGGCTATCAACGAGGCGCTGAGCCATTACGATATTCCCGTCGAGTTTAAGAACGGCCAGCGCGTGACCACGCCGGCGACTATGGATATCGTGCGCGAGGTGCTGGGCGGCAAGGTTAACCAGGAGCTGGTTGCTGCCATCAACCACCACGGCAACCTGGCCGTGGGCGTGTCGGGCAGCGATGCCGGCACGCTCATCGCCGAGCCGCTCGACCCCGAGCTCGGTCGCGTGGGCAAAGTGACGCACGTCAACACCGACTATATCGAGCGCTTACTCGATAGCGAGTACATCCCCGTCATCGCTACCGTCGCGGCGGGGGAGGACGGCGGTTTCTTCAACATCAACGCCGACACCGCCGCCGGTGCCGTTGCCGCGGCGCTCCATGCGCATAAGGCGATCTTTTTGACCGATGTCGATGGCCTGTACAAGGACTTTAGCGACAAGGACTCGCTTATCTCCAACCTAACGCTCGACGAGGTCAACGAAATGCTCTACGGCGGCGAGGTCGATAAGGGCATGATTCCCAAGCTGCGTGCGGCCGTCGATGCGCTTACCGGCGGCGTATTTCGTGCCCACATCATTAACGGTACTACGCCGCATTCGCTGCTCCTGGAGCTGCTGACCGATGCCGGCGTCGGCACCGTGATCCATTCCACCGAGACGGCTTACGAGTTCGATACGCATCCGCATCCGCTTTCGACGTTTGCTGCGCGTCTGACCGAGAACCTTGACGAGGTCGAGAAGCTTCAGACGGTCTAGCTGACCCGCAGCCGCCCCATTCCTGCACCCATAGCCCCGCGCCGTCTGGCGCCCAACGAAAGGCATCTCATGTCACTTGCAGCTCAGCAATCGCTTGAATCCCATTACGTTATGCATACCTTTGGCCGCTCTCCGGTCGAGTTTGTCGAGGGTCACGGCATGAAGCTCACCGGCGACGATGGCCGTGAGTACCTCGACTTTCTTGCCGGCATCGGCGTGTGCAGCCTAGGTCATGGCGACCCGGCTGTGCTCTCGGCGCTCGAGGCACAGACCAAAAAGCTCATGCATGTCTCCAATTACTTCTACATCGAGCAGCGCGGACAGGTCGCGGCGCTGCTGTCCAAGCTTGCTAACGACGACGTAGATGGTGCGCGCGTGCTTGCCGATGCCATTGCCGTCGGCGATGAGACCACGGCAGCTGCTCTTGGTGCCCCGGCTGCGGATGAGCAGGTTTGGGAGACCTTCTTTGCCAACTCTGGCGCCGAGGCCAACGAGGGCTCGATGAAGCTCGCGCGCCTGTACGCCAAGCGTGCCAGTAATGGCGGCAACACCATCGTGTGCATGCGCGGCGGCTTCCACGGCCGTACGCTCGAGACCATTGCCGCCACCATGCAGGATTGGCTGCAGGACAGCTTCCGCCCGCTGCCGGGTGGCTTTGTGGCCTGCACGCCCAACGATGTGGACGAGCTGCGTGCGATCTTTAAGCAGCTGGGGAGCGAAATTTGTGCCGTGATGCTCGAGCCGATCCAGGGTGAGAGTGGCGTGCACCCCATGACCGAGGAGTTTATGGCGACAGCGCGCGACCTGGCACACGAAGTGGGCGCCGTGCTTATCGCCGACGAGGTCCAGTGCGGCATCTTCCGCTCCGGCAAGCCGTTTGCGTTCCAAACCTATGGCGTGGAGCCCGACATCATGAGCCTTGCCAAGGGCATTGCCGACGGCGTGCCCATGGGTGCCGTCGCGGCAAAGAAGGAGATTGCCGACGTGTTTAAGCCGGGCGACCACGGCTCGACCTTTGGCGGTAGCTGCTTGGCCATCGCGGCGTGCGCCGCGACGCTCTCCGCGCTCGTGCGCGGCGATTATGCCGACCATGCTGCCAAGGTAGGCGCCTATATGGAGGCAAAGCTCGCCAAGCTGCCGCACGTGACCGAGGTGCGTGGCCGCGGCTTGATGCTCGGCTGTGATTTGGATGATGCCGCGGGCGACGCGCATGATGTTGTTGCCCGCGCGCTGGCCGCCGGTGCCGTGATTAACGCTACGGGTGCCCATACGCTGCGTTTCCTGCCGCCGCTCGTCTGCGAGGAAGCCGACGTGGACAGTCTGATTGAGATCCTGTCGGGTGTCTTGGGCTAACGCGGTGCAATAACTCAATTTTGACCGGGTTCCGGACTGCGGACGTGTCCTATGCGGCATGATTCAGCGGTCTGGAGCCCGTTTTGCCTTAGATTTGCTAAGGCAGGGAGACCTGCTGGTCAAAAAACATCAAATATGAGTACTGTTACCGATTTGGTGGCAGCAATTTTGGACTAATAAGGCCAGATAGCAAGTCGAAATGGCGATGAAAGCACGATTTTGATTCAACTGTTAGTCCTTATAATGGACATATGTTGCGTAACTTAAGCAAATATTGTCTTTTTATATGTTGCAAACAAAGTAGCAGTACTCATTTTTGCCATTTTTTGGCCACGGCCTTTGCGACAGATGTGCTGGCGGGTTCGAATCCCTCTGCGATGGGCCTGAAAAAGGAAAGGCCTCCATCGCTGGAGGCCTAACAATTCAGTGGTGGGCGATGAGGGATGTCCGCGTGCGGCTGGCGCCGCCCGCGCCCCGCTTCGTCGCTCCGCTCCTCGCGTGCTGCGCTGGAAAACGCTTCGCGTTTCCTCAGCTCCGCACCCTTGCGGGTTCGAATCCCACGCACCGGGCACAAAAAAGAAAGGCTCCCATTGCTGGGAGCCTATCAAATCAGTGGTGGGCGATGAGGGATGTCGCGTGCGACTTCGCCCCCCGCTCTCGCTTCGGGCCTACGGCCCTCGCGTGCTGCGCTGGAAAACGCTTCGCGTTTCCTCAGCTCCGCACCCTTGCGGGTTCGAATCCCACGCACCGGGCACAAAAAAGAAAGGCTCCCATTGCTGGGAGCCTATCAAATCAGTGGTGGGCGATGAGGGATTCGAACCCCCAGCCTTGTGCGTGTAAAGCACCTGCGCTAACCGTTGCGCCAATCGCCCGTGCGGAGAGAGTATAGCAAAACAATCGCCTCATTCACCTCATATCCATTAAAGGTAACTCGCGCGTGTCACAGCGGAGCTGATTCAGTTGAGATTGCCTGAACATTCCGCCCCTCTTTACGCCCTCGGGTATACTCAAAAGCTACTGATTCGATTTGATGCCCAGCAACAGCAGAGGGGATAGTATATGTGCGGTTTTGTCGGTTTTGTCGGTGGGACGGATAACCAATCCGAGGTGCTCACCAAGATGATGGACCGCATCGTCCATCGTGGTCCCGACATGGGCGGTCAGTTTATCGACGGCCGCGTTGCCCTCGGCTTCCGCCGCCTGTCGATCCTCGACCTGACCGAGGCTGGCGCCCAACCCATGGCCAACGAGGACGGTAGCGTCGTCATTGTCTTCAACGGCGAGATCTACAACTTCCAAGAACTCCGTTCCGAGCTCGAGGCCAAGGGCTACAAGTTCCACTGCGGCGCCGACACCGAGAGCCTCCTGCACGGCTACGAGGAGTGGGGCGAGGCCGTACTCGATCGTCTGCGCGGTATGTACGCCTTCGTCATCTGGGACAAAAAGAAGAACAAGCTTTTTGGCGCCCGCGACATCTTTGGCATCAAGCCGCTCTACTACTATCCCATGGCCGATGCGGGCGACGGCGCTCCGGGCGTGCTCTTTGGTTCCGAGATCAAGAGCTTCCTGGACTACCCGCACTTCCACAAGGCGGTCAACAAAAAAGCTCTGCGTCCGTACATGACGCTGCAGTATTCGGCAACCGAGGAGACCTTCTTCGAGGGTGTCTACAAGCTGCCGCCGGCGCACTACTTTACCGTCGATATCCCGACCGGCAAGATGAACATCGAGCGCTACTGGGATTGCGATTACTCTGCCGTCGAGAAGCCGTTCGAAGAGTATGTCGATGAGCTGGACGAGGTCGTACACGAGAGCGTCGAGGCCCATCGTATCGCCGACGTCAAGGTCGCGTCGTTCCTCTCCGGTGGCGTCGACTCCAGCTACATCGCCGCTTGCCTCATGCCCGACAAGACCTTCTCGGTGGGCTTTGACTACAAGAACTTCAACGAGACCAACTACGCCAAGGAGCTTTCCGATAAGCTCGGCGTCGAAAACGTCCGCAAGATGATTACCGCCGACGAGTTCTTCGGTGCGCTCGAGGACATCCAGTATCACATGGACGAGCCGCAGTCCAACCTGTCTTCCGTGCCGCTGTGGTTCTTGGCCGAGATGGCCCGCAAGGACGTCACCGTCGTGCTTTCGGGCGAAGGCGCCGACGAGCTCTTTGGCGGCTACGCCTACTACGAGGACACGGTCCCGGTGCGCAAGTACAAAAAGATGGTGCCGCTGCCCATCCGTCGCGCGCTCGGTAATCTGGCGCTGCATATGCCGTACTTCAAGGGACATAACTTCCTGGTCAAGGGTGCCGAGATTCCCGAGAAGTCGTTCCTGGGACAGGCTCTGGTATGGCCAGAGCGCGAGGTCGACGGCGTGCTCAAGCCCGAGTACAACACCGGCGACGGCGCCTTCGAGCTCGCTGCACCCATCTACGCACGCGTGAAGGGTCAGCCCGAGCTGGTCAAGAAGCAGTACTTGGACATGAACATGTGGCTCCCGGGCGACATTCTGCTCAAGGCCGACAAGATGTGCATGGCGCACTCGCTGGAGCTGCGCGTGCCCTTCCTGGACCGCAAAGTCATGGAGTTCGCCGAGCACATTCCCGACCGCTATCGCATCAACGAGAACGGCAACAAACAGGTACTCCGCCACGCTGCCAACAAGTCGCTGCCCGATGAGTGGGCCACCCGTCCCAAGGTGGGCTTCCCGGTGCCGATTGTCTACTGGCTGCGCGAGCAAAAGTGGTACGACTATGTCAAGGAGTACTTCACCGCGCCGTGGGCAAGCGAGTTCTTCAATACCGACGAGCTCATGCACCTGCTCGATCTGCACTTTGCGGGCAAGGGCGATTTCCAGCGCAAGATCTATACGCCGCTCGTGTTCCTAGTGTGGTACAAGCGCTTCTTTATCGACGAGGGCCAGCCTTCTGTTCAGGCTGCCTAGTCTCGGCTTACGAATGCCTGCGCGTAACGGCTCCTCCGGGAGCCGTTTTTGCGCGAGCACGTTTCAGTTACTATGAAAACCGTCCCTGCCAAATGGCTGAGAAAGGTGAAAGATGCACCATTCGGATTCCGCGACCGTGACCACGGTCGATACGCTTGCCAAGCTGCTCGATGTGTGCGGCGAGCTGCGCGCATCAGAGCAGGTTGACGAGCGTGCCGTGACCGGTTGCTCGTTTGATTCGCGCGCGGTCTCGGCAGGTGACGTGTTCTTCTGTAAAGGTGCTGCCTTTAAGCCCGCGTTTTTGAGCATGGCGCTCGATGCGGGCGCCGTCGCATTTGTGTGCGAGGAGTCGCTGTTCGAGTCTCTGGAGCCGCTGGCGCAGGAGAGCGGTGCTGCGATGCTGGTTGTTGATAGCGTTCGCACGGCCATGGCCCTGTTGCCGCCGGAGGTCTACGACCGTCCCGACCACGACGTCAAGATCGTGGGTATCACCGGTACCAAGGGAAAGACCACGGCCGCTTTTATGCTCCAGTCCATCATCAAAGCGGCGGGCGAGTCCTGCGGCATGATCGGCTCGGTGAACACCGACGATGGTATCGAGTGCTACGAGAGCACCAATACTACGCCCGAGGCCCCCGAGGTCTGGCGCCATATCGCCAACTGCCGCACGTCCGGTCGCCAGTCCATGGTCATGGAGGTCTCGAGCCAGGCGCTCAAGTACCAACGCGTCGAGAATCTGCCGTTTGACGTGGCGTGCTTCCTCAACATCGGCCGCGACCACATCTCGCCGATCGAGCACCCCACGTTTGAGGATTATTTTGAGAGCAAGCTCAGGATTTTTGACCAGGCAAAGACCGCCGTGGTGAACCTGGGTACCGATGAGGTTGACCGTGTGCTGGAGGCAGCGTCGACGGCCGATCGCTTGGTGACCGTTGGGGTCGAGCATCCCGAGGCGAGCCTGTGGGCAAGCGACGTACGCATGGTCGGCTTTAGCATCGAGTTCAACTTGCATGGCCTGTGTGCCGACGAGTCCGAGGCGGGGGAGAAGGTCCTGCTGGGTATCGCGGGAGACTTTAACGTGGAAAACGCGCTGGTCGCTATCGCCGCTGCGCGCGAGATCGGCATCGGTATCGATGCCATCAAGAAGGGCCTCTCCAAACTGCGTGTGCCGGGCCGTATGGAGGTCGTGGAGTCGAAGGACGGTCGCGTGATCTGCGTCGTCGACTATGCGCACAACCAACTTTCGTTCCGTTCGCTTTTCTCGTCGGTCAAGCGCGCGTTTCCCGCCAGCCCCGTCATTGCGCTGTTTGGCGCTGCCGGCGGCAAGGCGCAGGAGCGCCGCGAGCAGCTTCCGCGCGAGGCCGCACCGTATTCCGACCTGATGATCTTTGCCAACGAGGATCCAGCTCACGAGGACCCGATGAAGGTCTGTCGCGAGCTTGCCGAGCATGTTCCCGACGATACGCCGAACAAGATCATCCTCGACCGCGAAGCCGCTGTGCATGCGGCGTTCAAGGCGGCGCGCGAGGAGTACGTCAACCCCGATGCTCCCACCATTGTCTTGCTGCTGGCAAAGGGTGACGAGGAACTCATGCACGTGGGCGACGAGTTCGTGCCCATCGAGAGCGACCTTTCGCTGGCCAATCGCTTGATCGATGTTACCCAGTTTGACTAATGAACCATGATGGCGGCGGCGCCCTGAGTGCGCTGTCGCCATAAGCGTGTTCTCTCAATCAAAACATGCCGTCCAAGTCCAAACCCTTCTACGTAAACGGAGTAACCATGTCCCACAACACTCTGCCGACCGTTGCCGAGCTTTCGGGCGAGATGCGCGAGCGCTTGGCCACGGTCAAGTACGTCTTTACCGACCTGGATGCCACGATGCTCGCACCCGGCTCGTGCGTGCTGCGCGACAACGACGGCAACCCTTCGACCAAACTCGTCGAGGCCGTCGTGGCGCTCGCTCGCGCTGGTATTCAGGTGGTTCCCACCTCGGGCCGCAACCGTACCATGATCCACGAGGACGCGCGCGTGCTCGGCCTCAACTCCTACATTGGTGAGATGGGCGGCCTGGTCATGTACGACCTCAAAGCCAACGATTGGGAGTATCTGACCGGCGACATGCCCTACGACTCCTCTTGCGGCCTCACGCCGCACCAGGTGATCGAGCAGACCGGCGTATGCGAGAAGATCCTCGCCCGCTGGCCGCACAAGATCGAGTATCACAACGACATGTCGACCGGCTACAAATACCGTGAGGTCACCGTCGGCATGCGCGGCGATGTGCCCGACGATGAGGTTCAGGCCATCCTGGACGAGGCCGGCTGCGGCCTGGTGTGGGCCTGCAACGGTCACCTGACGCATCTGTCCAAGCCGACGACGCTCGAGCTCGATCGCGTCGAGGACGGTCGCGCATTCAACATCAACCCCGCGGGCCTCAACAAAGGCGTCGCCATTGCGCGCTTCTGCGAGCACCTAGGGATCGAGCGCGAGGAGACGTTGGCGCTCGGCGATTCCGAGTCCGACTTCTACATGGCCGATCACGTGGGCACGTTCTGCCTAGTCGAGAATGGCCTGACGAGCGCCGGCGCGCCCGAGTTCCTGGCTGCTTGCGAGAACGCTTTCGTTACGCGCGGCAAAATTGTCGATGGTTGGGCGGCGACGGCAGAGCTGCTGGTCGCGGCGCGTTCGTAGCGCGGCGTCGCCGCACTTGGACATGTCTTTTCGAGAGAGACTGGTGAGGTAATGTCCGATATCGAGAATCCGGCAGGCGACACGCGCCCGATTGGCGTGTTCGATTCTGGTTTGGGCGGTCTGACGGTTGCGCGCGCGATTGCGACGGCGCTGCCGCACGAGTCCGTCTACTACTTTGGCGACACCAAGCGCTGCCCCTACGGCACCCGCACCGAGGATGAGGTGCGCTCGTTTGCGTTGCAGGCGGGTCGTTGGCTTTCGAAGCACGACGTCAAGATTATGGTCATCGCCTGCAACACGGCGACCGCTGCGGCCTTGCGTCTGGCCCAGCAGGTGCTCGACGTTCCCGTGATCGGTGTGATCGCACCGGGTGCCCGTGCAGCAATCAACAGCACGCGTACGCGTCGCGTGGGCGTGCTCGCCACCAACCTCACCATTCGCTCGGGCGCCTACACGCGCGCCATTCAGGATCTGGATGCCGGCGTCGATGTATACGGCTGTCCTGCCTCGAGCTTTGTCGAGGTTGTCGAACACGAACTCGCCTCGGGTGCACATCTGCAGGAACAGTGGCTTGAGAACGAGGACATCTTCGATACGCCTGCCGTGCGTGCGCTGGTGGGTGCCACGGTTGAGCCGCTGCGCGACCACGGTATCGATACCGTGGTGCTTGGCTGTACGCATTTCCCGCTGTTGGTGGGACCTATCCGCCATGCACTGGGGCCTGGGGTGCGCGTCGTGAGTTCCGCCGAGGAGACCACGCGCGAGCTGACCGATATCCTCACGCGCCGCGAGCAGCTGGCGGGCGACGCCGCCGAGCCGCAGCATCGTTTTGCCACGACGGCCGATAACATTGCCGAGTTTGCGGTGGCGGGCAGCTTTATCTTTGGTCAGCCGCTCAAGAGCATCGAACATATCGATATCGACGAACTGAAATAGATACAAGGTCACCGACCAAAGGCTCACTTTCATCTTTTGCCGAAAGGATATTTCTATGGAGTATATGCAGGTCAACCGCGCCAACGGTCGCGCCGCCAACGAGTTACGCCCCGTTAAGCTCACCCGTGGCGTCATGAAGCACGCCCACGGCTCGTGTTTGGCCGAGTTCGGCGACACGCGCGTGCTGTGCGCCGCCACTATCGAGGAGGGCGTGCCGGGCTGGCGAAAGGGCGCCAAGGCCGGCTGGGTGACCGCGGAATACGCCATGCTGCCGGCGTCGACCGGCAAGCGCTGCAAGCGCGAGCATGCCAACCGCAAGGGCCGCTCCATGGAGATCGAGCGCCTCATCGGTCGCAGCCTGCGTACCGTCGTCAATATGAAGGCACTCGGCGAGTACACCGTCACCGTCGACTGCGATGTGATTCAGGCCGATGGCGGCACGCGTACAGCGAGCATCACCGGCGCCTGGGTGGCGCTGCACGACGCCCTCGCCATGTGGGTCGAGGCGGGCAAGATCGAGCGCATCCCGCTTATCGGCCAGGTGGCTGCCATCTCCATGGGCGTTGTCGACGGCAATACGCTGCTTGACCTCGATTATTCCGAGGACAGCCATGCCGAGGTCGACATGAACCTCGTCGCCACCGACACCGGCGAGATGATCGAGCTCCAGGGCACCGGCGAGCAGGCGCCCTTTGACCGCAAACGCCTCAACGCTCTGCTCGACCTGGGCGACAAGGGTATCGCCGAGCTCATCGAGCTTCAGCGCCAAGCCATCGCCTAACCTGCCAAAAGGGACAGGTTTATTTTGGTAGGTTTTATCTGCTGAAATGCTGCGTTGAAAGGTCCGATCGCCTGAGAGGGGAGAGGTCAAGTGCCCAAACGCCCCTCACGCGGCATTGCTATAGAGACAAGGAGGCCAGTTATGGCACTTGAGAAGATCGACATCGACACCCTCGACCCGGCGGCAACCATCGTCGTGGCAACGGGCAACGCCCATAAGCTCACCGAGATCGAGGCCATTTTGGGCAAGGTCATGCCCGAGGTGCGCTTTGTGGCGCTCGGCCAGCTGGGCGATTTTGAGGACCCCGAGGAAAACGGCACGACGTTTTTGGAGAACGCCATCATCAAGGCCCAGGCTGCGGTCGAGGAGACGGGGCTCATGGCCATCGCCGACGATTCGGGCTTGGTCGTCGACGCGCTGGACGGCGAGCCCGGCGTGTATAGCGCGCGCTATGCGGGCGTGCACGGAGACGATGCCGCCAACAACG
>CAVEET010000013.1:0-6480 GCA_963614835.1 Bulleidia sp.
AGCGATCCGCCAAAGCGGCTGGTATGGAATGTCATGGATTGGTTGGAGAGCGTGTCGAAGCATAGACGCGCCAGGTGATAGTTGCCTGCAATCTCGAGCTTGTAGACGGTGTAGTCCTGTAGCTTGGAGAGGATCTGACCCACCAGGTTAACGAGTACGAGCGCCAGGATATAGGGGCCGAAGACCTCAAACACCTGGTCACCCGCCACGGGACCGGCTTGAACGCGGTCGACAATGAGGGCCATCACATAGGTATTGGCAAACGTCAGCAAAAAGATGTAGCCCGCCGACGAGAACACCGAGAGAAAGACAATCAGCGGCTGCGTGCGCGTGACACCCCAAAACCGCTGCAGCGTGCGGCGCACGGTGGAGCGGCTGAGCGGGCTGGTGCTTCTCTGAGACATGGGCTTCCTTTCGCGTCTGATAGGGCGAAACGCCATTGTTGCATACTAAAGCGCACTTCAGGCAAGTGCGACGCGAAAAGCGCCCGCGCCCCGCGCTTGCGCAGGCGCCCCGCCGTCTTGTTGCAATTAGTCCTCGTCTTCTTGGTCTGTGGGAAGGCCCGCGGGCGTGAGTCCCAAAATCTCATCGGCTTGATCGGCGTCTTCCAGCGCGTCGATATCCTTGAGCTTGCGCTCCATAACGTTGGTGCGCGTGGTGATAATGCCCTCGACCGTTTTGCCCGCGGTCTCGATCTGCTGCTGGGCGCGGCGCAGCGCCTTTTGATAGCGCGGCAGCTCGGCCTTGACAGCGGAGAGCACGCGCAGTACATCGTCGGTGCGTTTTTGCAGCTTAAACGTTTGGTAACTCATCTGCAGGCTGTTGAGAATGGCCGCCATGGTGCTAGGGCCGGCAACGTTGACGTGATAGTCGCGGCCCAGGGTCTCGATAAGCCCGGGGCGGCTGACGACCTCGGCGTACAGTCCTTCAAACGGCACGAACATGATGCCAAAGTTGGTCGTTGCCGGCACACTCAGGTACTTTTCGCAGATGTCCTTGGCCTCGCGCTTGACCATGGTGTCGAGCGTCTTACGCGCAGCCGCCACGGTCTCCGCATCGCCCGACTCCTGCGCGTCGAGCAGGTGCTCGTACGCGTCGCCCGGAAACTTGGAGTCAATCGGCAGCAGCACGGGGTCGCCCTCGTCCACCGGCAGCTTGACGGCAAACTCAACGCGCTCCGAGGCGCCGGGCTTGGTGGCGACGTTTTCCAGATACTGGTCGGGTGTAAGGATGTCCGCCAGAATTGCACCCAGCTGCACCTCGCCCAAAATGCCACGCGCCTTCACATTGCCCAGTACGCGCTTAAGATCGCCCACGCCGGTGGCGATGGATTGCATATCGCCCAGGCCCTTGTAGACGGCTTCGAGCTGGTCGCTCACCTGCTTAAACGATGCCGACAGTCGGTCGTTGAGCGTGCGGGAGAGCTTCTCGTCCACCGTCGCGCGCATCTGATCGAGCTGCACGTTGTTGTCTTTGCGGATGGCGCCCAGCTGAGCATCGACCGTCTCGCGCACCTTGTCCAGGCGATGCTCGATGCCCTCGCGATTGGCGCCGAGCTGTTGGGCCGTCTCGCGGCGCAGGTCATCCATCCGGTCACCAGCTTGCGAGAACTCGCGTGCGATGGTCAGGTAACGTTGCTGCTCCACGGCCGCATCGGTCGTCTGCTGCTGCGCGATGGCATTGGCCGTGCGGCGGGTTTCGGCCAGCGCGACGTTCAGGGCATCGAGCGCGTTGTTGGCCTGCTCGAGTGCTGCCAGCGTTTCCGCGCCACCGTCGCCACGCTCCCGCAACTCGGCACGCAGGCTCTTGAGCTGAAGGGCGCAAGCCGCAGCAACCCCCACCGCCACCAAGGCGATCACAACAAGCACGATATCAATAGCAGACATAGACTCCGCCCAACAAACTCAATCGGTCATCAATCAAAACCGCGATCAATCTTACCCCGCCACACACACGGATCACTCACTGCCTTGCAGACAAATTTCTCTTAGAGCCGCGGACGCTAAAACGCTAGCTCTCCCAGCCGGTGCGGATGGTTGTTATGACGTCGCCTAGGCGCTGGCCCAGGGCTGACAGATGTTGGAGCACCTCGTTGGGCGATGCGCCGTTGAGGATGCACGTGAGGGCATACGACGCCAGAAAGATGGCCACAAGCCCTAACGGGATGAGCACGATCATCGCCAAGGTGCGCAGGCGCTGGCCCACGCGGCGACGACGCGCACGACGCTTGTCGAACGCGAGCTCCTGCGCATATGAATCTTGCTGTACGGAATAGGCCTCTGGTGCCGATTCGCACCCGGGCACAGCTGCAGGTACAGCAGCGGGCACGACATTTTGCGCAAAGGGCTGGACTGCCGCCCCTTGCATTTGCATCTCCATAAGTCGTTGCTGCTGGCGCAACATGCGCTCGGCTTGTTGCTGCGGAGTCTCAAGAAACAGATCCATGCTGGCCTCCAAAATCGGAGCATTCGACGCTTACGATCAGCATCCCGCACCGCCATGACCGCGACAACGCAATCGCCGGCAATAGCCACAAAGTTTCTTTTGCTCAAAAGCTGTCGAAAAGCTCAACAACTCCCCTACCAGCACTTTCTCTGAGCTTTTTTCGTCAGCAATCTTTTGGCCTTCCACCCTTACGCCAACTGACCAAAATCTAACCAAAAGCTTGACGGAAATTGTGGAGACCGGGACCCCATACAAAAACGTGCCGCCCCAAAAGGGGCGGCACGCTAACTTCTTATCAGTTTTTCAGTAGCAAGCACGCGACGACCCGAAGCCGGAGCACAGGGCGGGGAAACACCTTTGCCTCGCGCGACCTGCGCAGCCGTGAGCGAGAGGGAAAGGCATTTCCCGCCCTGCGCCCCGTGGTCGGTGAGAACAGACTACATGCCCGCGAGACCGCGGGCGGCGGTGGCGCACATAAATGCCAAGACGAGAATCACGAGCGACCCGGCGATGTCTGCCAGCACGCCCATTACGCGGCGCTCAAACAGCCAACTCTCAAAGTGCGGGGCAACGTTGCGCCAAACACGCCACAGCAAGATGCCCATACCGATGACGCCCGGGATATTGAGCAGTAGGATCTCGGAGCACAAAAGACCGATCAGGTTGCCGGCGGCAAAGCCCGCATCGCCCTCGCAGTATTTGCGATAAATCATGTACAGCATGTACGCCACAAACGGCTGCAGGCACGCAGAAATAAACGTGACCACCATCGAGGGCTCCTGCGAAAAGACCTCGGTGAGCTTATCCACGCTCGTGGCATCCTTAGAGGCCAGGAACAGGCCAATGACCACCACAGGCACCACGCCCAAGATGACCTCGACCATCGTAAACAGCTTGGCGGTCAAGTCCTCACTAGCCGAATTCAAATGGGGCGCCCACTCAGGATGAGCATGCGCACCGACCTTCTTGTCCTTCTCAGCACGATCGGCCTTTTTACCCTCGGCAACCCGACGACCAGGATCCTTGCGAGTTCCCGCCGCAGCAACCCGAGCCCGAGACTTCTTACCCATAACCAACACCTCACAAGAGGAAACGAATAGCCAACGCTACCCAGTGTACCCTCTAAGCAACGTCACCGCCCCAACCGGCCCCCACAAAAACGTGCCGCCCCATAAGGGGCGGCACACAAACTTCTTATCAGTTTTTCAGTAGCAAGCACGCGACGACCCGAAGCCGGAGCACAGGGCGGGGAAACACCTTTGCCTCGCGCGACCTGCGCAGCCGTGAGCGAGAGGGAAAGGCATTTCCCGCCCTGCGCTCCGCAGCAGCCAGCGCCAAGCGCTAGTAGTTCACCACCTGCTCCTCAAAGTACGCCTTCGGGTGGTTACACACCGGGCACACCTCAGGCGCCTCAGCACCAACGTGCAGGTGCCCGCAGTTCAGGCACTTCCACACCTTCACGCCCTCACGCTCAAACACCTCGCCAGATTCAATGCGCTCGACGAGCTTGTTGTAGCGCTCCTCGTGAGCCTTCTCCACGGCACCGACGCCACGGAACTTCTCGGCGATCTCGGCAAAGCCCTCCTCCTCGGCGGTCTTGGCGAACTCGTCGTACATCGTGGTCCACTCGTAGTTCTCGCCCGCAGCGGCGTCGCGCAGGTTGTCCAGAGTGCCCGGAACGGCGCCGTCGTGCAGATACTTAAACCACAGCTTGGCGTGCTCGGACTCGTTGCCCGCCGTCTCGGCAAAAATATTCGAGATCTGAACGTAGCCGTCCTTTTTGGCCTTGGATGCATAGTAGCGATACTTGGTGTGTGCCTGGGACTCACCGGCAAAAGCGGTCTCGAGGTTCTTCTTGGTTTGGGAATTCTCAAAATCCATAGGTGTACTTCCCTTCAACGCATGCCGCCCGTAGGCTTCGAGCGGCCTCGTCTTTAGGATGCCCTCATGCCGAAAATCTAAACCTTACAATCCTGTTCTTCAGATTTGCACAGGCTACACACTCAACCAGCGATCGCCCTCGGCTCGGCAAAAGCCCTCACGCTCCAGGTCGGCTAGAATGCCCGCGACAAGCTCGCACTCGACCGGCCCGCGACCGGCTGCCGTCTCCATTTCGTTAACGCCCACCACGGCATCAGCAAGCGTTATCCCCGCCGGCCGCCCATCGCGCGCAGCCAGTAGCATGCGCACAATATGGGCGCGTTTTTGGCGACGCGAGCCCTCGAACTTGGACTGACGACTATAGCCCGCCGAGCGCCTGGACGGATTGGGCAGCGTCTTCTTAAGATACGCGCCATAATCTAGCAGCGCGTAATACCACGCGCGCGGCGT
Organism: Bulleidia sp.; assembly: GCA_963614835.1. GTDB lineage: Bacteria > Actinomycetota > Coriobacteriia > Coriobacteriales > Coriobacteriaceae > Collinsella. The sequence continues at coordinate 4,777 of CAVEET010000013.1, forward strand.
GTCGGCATCGTCTTGAGGCACGGCAAAGGGCGCGATCTCATCCGCCACCGCACCGGGGGCCGCCGGACAGGCGGCTTGAATCAGCGGCACCAGCTCGCGATCGGGAACAGCCGGCACATCGGGAAAGAAATGATGCAAAAAGACCGTGCGCACGTTGGTCTCTAGATACACACCCGGAAGATCAAACGCAAACGACCGGATACCCTGCGCCGTTGCCGGGCCAATACCAGGCAGAGCGACCAAGTCACGCGTCTCACGCGGAAACTCCCCGTCCCAGTCCTCTACAACGCGCTGAGCGGCCCCGTGAAGCGCCAGAGCGCGTCGGTTGTAGCCCATGCCCTGCCAAGCGTCCAAAACATCGGAAGGCGCGGCCTGGGCAAGCGCCTGCACAGTCGGAAAGCGATCGAGCCACACCGGCATGCGCGCCTCCACACGCGGCACCTGTGTTTGCTGCAGCATGACCTCAGAAAGCCAAATGATGTACGGATCGCGTGTGCGGCGCCACGGAAGGTCGCGATAACGCAGGACCCCTTCCGAACGAATCATCGAACGAAAGGGGTCCTGAATCATGGCTATGCTCCTTATGCGGCGCTATTCCTCCCGGTAAGCGCACGCGCAGGTGGCGTACTCGGGAAACGCTTCGCGGTCGGCGAACTTGGGATCGACGGCCGGGAACTGGCGGTGAGCGACGATGTCGCCGAGCGAAACGGAATCGAGGTAGTCGCGCATCAACGCCTGAGCTCCGGCCCACAGGGGATGATAGCAGCACGCGCCCATGCGCGCACAGTCACCATCGGGCGCGGTGCAATCGTTCATAACCATAGGACCCTGAACGGCCTCGACGACCTGGCGGATAGTGACGTCGTCCGGACTGACCTTGAGACGCATGCCACCGTGGACGCCACGCAGGCTCTCCACAATACCGGCCTGGACCAAACCGTGCTGAATCGAGCGGGCAAACGAATACGGAACATTGACCTCTTCGGCAGCGGTGCGAACAGAAAGCAAACGCTCCGGATCCTCGGCAAGCATCGCCAGCATACGAAGGGCGTAATCAGTCTTCCTCGATATGTCCATTTTTCCCCTTTCAAGGAATACGAACAGCTCGAACGAGCTCCGGGGCCGAGCTTGTGTCGAGACGCTAAATGACCGCCAGGACATCCAAATGGTAAATCGGATATCCACTGAGTGCCGCGCTTGGAGCGAAATGCATCAGATGCGGCGCACAGTGCAATTTAGTATAACCTAACCCCCTGTCTCGTAGAACAGGTGTTGCGCAACAAAGCTGTTGTTTAGACAGATATACTTATTGGATTTTACTTGCGTTCCCGAAGGCGCGAGGATTCTGGGCGAAGATGCACCAGGGCGATCGTTCTATCGAAACAAAGTGCATCAAACGCAAAAAGCCACGTCCGAAGACGTGGCTTTAATTGCGTTGGCGGGAAGTACGGGGCTCGAACCCGCGACCTCCGACGTGACAGGCCGGCGCTCTAACCAAACTGAGCTAACTCCCCAGGCAGACGTTCGCGTTTGTTTCCGCTCGCGTGCGCTGCGGGGATTAGTATACACAGAAGTCTGTCCGGCGCGCAACAACTTTTTTGAAAAAATTTTTCGGGGCCATCCGGGAGGGTCTCCGGGGCTGAGGGCGGGGGTTAAGTTTGCTGCTCTACAGTCCTGCGCAAGACGGAAAGCACATTAAGTGCT
>CAVEET010000014.1:0-4111 GCA_963614835.1 Bulleidia sp.
AGCGCCCAGGCCATGTCGAGCGCCGGGCCCGTAGCACCGATGCACTCGAGAATGGTGTTGTATGCCCAGATGCGATCGTCCTGGCCGATCATCGATCGGTGGATAGCGTACTCGATCAGGTTCTGCGCGGCCTCGCGCACGTCAGTCATTACAGCCATGCCGCGTAAGCCCCCTTGTCAGAAATTGCGTAGTGGCGGGCAGAGCCCTCGCCCAGCCAGCCGTTCATCTTGGCGATGAAGGTGTCGACCAGGTCGAGCGGCGCAAAGGCTTGGATGGTACCACCAAAGCCGCCACCGTGGATACGGACGGCGCCGCGGCCGTCGAGCACGTGCTCGGCCAGTGCCAGGGCATACATCGAGGGCTGCTCGGAGCCCAGCTTGGCAACGACATTCTGCAGGTACATGGCAGAGCTGGCGCCGGACTCGCGCGTCAGGACCAGGAACTGATCGATGTCGCCGGCGTTCAGGGCCGCCCAGCGCTTATCGACCAGGCCATTCTCGTACCAGTAGTGAACGGCGCGCAGGCAGGCACGGTCGCCCAGTTTGGCACGCAGCTCGGGGAGCTTGGCGTCAAAATCGGCAACATCGACCTCGCACAGGCGTGCCTTGCCAAACTCGGCGGCGACGTCTTGCATCTCGCGCGGAACGGCAGCGTAATCGTCGGTGGCGGCCACGTGGTCGGCACCAACCTTAACGAGCACGAGCGCATAGCCGTGATCCTCAAAGTTGAGTTCGAGCTTCTGGGTTTTAGGCTGAGCCTGGTCCTCAAAGTCCATGTAGGCAAGGCCGCCCAGGCACACAGCGGCCTGGTCCATCAGACCGCAGGGCTTGCCATAGTAGTTGTTCTCGGTGCGCTGGCTCATCTGGGCGAGCGCGACGGGCTCGATGGCGGGTGCGTCCCAGAGCGTCTCCATGGCGCGGCCGTATGCGGCCTCGACGGCGGCAGAGCTGGAAAGGCCACCGCCCGAGGGGACGGAGCAGGTGAAGGCGAAGTCGAAGCCCTTGGGCTCAACACCAAGCGCTGCGACCTCGTGGGCCATGCCGCGTACGAGGCTTGCGGACGTGCCCTTCTCGGACTCCTGAACATCCAGCGTGTCGAGCGCGATCTCAAACGTGGGATAGCCCTCGTCGGCGACGCGAATCTTGTTGGAGTCGGTCGCCACGGCGATGCCGTCAACGGCGACATCGAGCGAGCCGGCGATAACGTGGCCACCCTCGTGGTCGGTGTGGTTGCCACTGATCTCGGAACGGCCGGGCGCGTGCACATAGAGCACCTGGCGGTCGCCGATGGGGCCAAACTCCTCCTCAAACAGTTTGGTGAGCGTGGCGAATGTCTTTTCGTCGGGGGTGGTCATGGGAGTCCTTTCCTTGGTGCGCACGGGCGAGTTTTGCGTCGTTATGAGTACGTTAACAACTTGAAGCGGCGTGAACCAAGTGTTCACGATACCGCACGTTACGGGCTATGTTAACGTACTCATAACACAACTCTTGTCACTTTTTGAGAATCTGGTAATCGGTAGAAATTCAGCCGTGAACGGTATTGCCGTATGGACTTATAAAGCAGAAGAGATGCGGATTGAAAAAGTAGAGTACGTTAACATGCGTCCGACGATAGCGGGCCTCGGCGCGGGCTAAACTCCTGCCCGGGCCGGCATGCACGCTATTCAGATCTCGCAAGGGTGAAGGTGATCCTGTGGCAAGGCGCCCGTCCAACGATACAGGTACGCGTCCGGTCTCCATGGCCGACGTCGCCCGCGCTGCTGGCGTTTCGCAGCAGACGGTTTCGCGCGTCGCCAACGGTTTGCCCAACGTTAACGAGCAGACGCGCCAGCGCGTGCAGGCCGCTATGCAAGAGCTCGGCTTTCGTCCGAGTTATGCCGGTCGCTCGCTGCGCGACGGCCGTTACCATTCGGTCGGCCTGTGCATCAACGATGTCACCAAGTTTGGCAACCTCTCAATGATCGACGGCATCGCCAGCGCTGCTCGCGAGCATAATTGCGCCATCACGCTGGTCGAGATGTCCAAGACCGAGGAATTCTCGCTTGCCGAGGCCACGCGTCGTATGGCCGCATTGCCGGTGGACGGCATCATCATCGGCATGAGCCGCATGGCGCCCGATTTTGAGACGTTTGATCCACTGCCGGGCATTGGCACGGTCATCGTTACCATGTATGCGCACCCGCGGGTGACCACGGTCGATTCCGACCATTACGGCTGCTCGCTATTGCTTATGGGTCACCTGTTTGAGCTGGGGCACGAGCAGATTCGCTATATTGGCGGCCCGTCGTTCTCGATCGACGAGCAATTTCGTCGTGCCGGTTGGCAGGATGCACTCGAGCGTAAACACATCGAGCCGGCAGAGCCGCTCGAGGGCGACTGGTCTGCCAACAGCGGTTACGAGGCCGGCAGGTACCTGGCCGAGCACGATCGCACCATGACGGCGATTTATGCGGCAAACGACCAGATGGCAAATGGCGCGATTGCAGCGCTGCGCGATAGCGGTCTGCGCGTGCCCGAGGACGTGAGCGTGGTGGGCGTCGACGATTCGCTCGATGATTTTGTGGCACACAACGAGCTCACGACCGTGCGATTCGATCTACATCAGCGCGGACGCGAGGTATTCGAGCATGCGGTTCCCGAGGCGGGTACGGCGGGCAAAACCGTTGCCATTCGTATTCCCGGCCAGCTCATCATTCGACATAGCACAGCAGAGCCGCACGCATAGTTTGTGCAGGTAAACGGCGGTATATTCCGCCTCAAAAACAATCGGTAAGGATGCCGGCAGATAGCTGTGGCTCTAAAGGCGAGTGTTATGATAGACGGGTTCTTTTGTCTATCTAGGAGGCTTTGCCTGATGGAGATCACCAAGGATATCCGCTACATTGGCGTCAACGATCACGACATTGACCTGTTCGAGGGCCAGTACGACGTGTCCGAGAACGGTATGGCATATAACAGCTACGTTATCTTGGGCGATAAAATCGCTGTCGCCGATTCGGTCGACGCTGGCTTTGTCGACGAGTGGCTCGGCAACCTCGAGGCCGCGCTCGACGGCCGTACGCCCGACTACCTGGTTGTCCATCACATGGAGCCCGATCACTCCGCCGGCATCGCCGCCTTTATGGAGCGCTATCCCCAGGCGCAGATTGTTGCCAGCATGGGCGCCTTCCGTATGATGGTCAACTACTTTGGCACCGACTTCCCCGAGCGCAAGATGGTCGTCAAAGATGGCGACGTGCTCGACCTGGGCGGCCACAGCCTAACCTTTGTCGGTGCCCCCAATGTTCACTGGCCCGAGGTGCTCTTCTCCTACGAGTCCACCGACAAGGTGCTCTTTAGTGCCGACGGTTTTGGCAAGTTTGGCGCCAACGACATCGAGGATCCCGAGGGCTGGGCTTGCGAAGCGCGCCGTTACTACTTTGGCATCGTCGGTAAGTTCGGCAAGTTCGTGCAGGCCGTCCTCAAGAAGGCCGCCGACCTGGACATCCAGATTATCTGCCCGCTCCACGGCCCCGTGCTGACTGAGAACCTGGGCTACTACCTCGACACCTATAACACCTGGTCGAGCTATCAGCCCGAGGACGAGGGTATCACGATTGCCTATGCGAGCGTGTACGGGCATCTGAAGGCTGCCGTCGAGGAGCTCGCATCTGCGCTTGAGGCTCGCGGCCAGAAGGTCTCCGTCTTTGACCTGGCTCGTGACGACATGGCCGAGGCCGTTGAGGATGCGTTCCGCTACGACCGTCTGGTGCTCGCCTCCATCACCTATCAGGGCGAGATCTTCCCGTGCATGAGCACCTTCATCCATACGCTCGCCGAGCACGCCTACCAGAACCGTACGGTGGCGCTCGTCGAGGCCGGCTCTTGGGCACCCGCGGCTGCCAAGGTTATGACCAAGGAGCTCGAGGGCATGAAGGACATCACCCTGACGCAGAACAAGGTGACTGTGCTGGGCTCGCTCAACGAAGCCTCGCGCGCTCAGATCGAGGCCCTCGCCGACGAGCTGTCCAAGTAGCGACACATTCACTTTTGACGCTCAGCCATCACAACCACCACGAAGGTGCCTGTGAACTGCGCCCCGAAACTTGGACTGAATAAATAGCGACTACGCC
>CAVEET010000015.1:0-5936 GCA_963614835.1 Bulleidia sp.
GGCTTAATGCCGCGTCCAAAGACGGCAGCGAGCTCAAAGAGCATGCCCACCTGCGCCAGCGCCATAACGGGATAATCGGCGCCCGGCAAAAACACGAGCGCACCGGTCGCCATATTGGTGAGCGCGCACGAGGTGATGATACGATTGGCCGCCGCGATGCGCATGAAGGCAAAGTTCGCCGCAAAAGCCGTTTCCTTGTCGGTGCGATCGAGAATCCAGCGGGCAAGCGTCTCGAGCAGATACGTCTTATCGGTTGCCGCTACCACGCCGAGCATGGGCGTGGACTCCTCGATAAACGGCACCTCCACAGCAGACTCGGCAAGCACGCACACGGGCGCGCCGGCGATCACGAGCTCCTGCACGGCACTCTCCAAGCGGTCGGAACCACACGAGAGCACCAGCACCACATCGGTATCGGTCTTTGGAGCAATTCGCTCCTCCCCCAGACGCTCGACGCGTACAATGCCCGAGGTCGTCTGTGGCACAAAGGCATCACGCACCGTCTCGGCCAGAAAGCGCGAGGCGGACGAATCCAGATAGACCGAGACGCGCACCGGCGTATCGGAATCCTTCTTAACGGACGCGCCCATCTTAAAAGCGCGGGTCAGCTTATCTACGGGAATTTTCATAGCAAACCCCTCCAGCGGTTACGCGGCGCCCGAACGATGCCGCCATATGGATTGTACGATACCCACCGTCAGCAGCTGAATCATCATCGAAGACGAACCGAAGCTAATAAACGGTAGCGGAATACCGGTAATCGGCATCATGCCGATGCACATGCCGATGTTTTCGAAGGTCTGAAACGCCCACATGCCAACGATGCCCACACACGAAAGACGCAAAAACAGCGACTCACACTTAAAGGCGACGCGAATCGTCGAAAAGATCAGCAGCACGTAGAGGCACAGGAGCAAAAAGGAACCGCAAAAACCAAAGGTCTCGGACAGGAAGGCGAAGACGAAGTCGGTGTGGAACTCAGGTAGAAAGCCGCCGGCCGACTGCGTCGCATGGCCCAAACCCTTACCAAAGAAGCCGCCCGAGCCAACGGCGATAAGCGACTGCTGCAGGTTGTAGGCATCGTCCGAATCGGCATTATCGGGGTCGATAAAGACCGTCAGACGGTTCATCTGATACTGCTTGATGAGCACATCGTGGCCGAGCAACGAATCAAAGACCGAATCGAGCGCCAGGACGAGGGCCACCAGGCCCACGAGCAGGGCCAAGGTCGACAGCACCCATTCGCGGCGTGCACCGCTCATACAGATGACGATGGCGCCCGAAACCAGCACGACCAGGCCCGAGCCCAGGTCGCCCATGGCAACGACGGCCAAAAACGGAATGGACAGCATGCCGCAGAGCTTGACGTAGTCGCGAACGGTATCGATGCGACCGTTATACTGCGAGCCAAGCGTAGCAATAAAGAAGATGGTGATGAGCTTGGCAAGCTCAACCGGCTGGAATGTCAAGCCGATACCGGGAATCTTAATCCAGCCCGTCATGCCCAGACCGCCTGTATAGGACAGACCCGGAATCTTGGGCGAGAGGATCACGATCAGGTCGATGACGAGCAACGCCGTCGAGAAATTGGAAATACCGCGCAGGTCGGTACGCCAGACCAGCACCGCCAGCACCGTACCGATTCCAATTCCCAGCAGATGGCGTGAGAACGAAGCATCGGCCTTAAACTGCGAAGCCGACCAGATAATGATGGCACCGTAGGCGACGAGGGCCACAGTAGCCACGAGCACACCGATATGCACCTTTTGGCGAAACGTGCCGCGCGAGGCCGAAAGTTGCTTGTTGACGCGGTCCAGGCTGCTGCGAGAGCCGCTCTTGGTTGAACGGAACAGATCCGCCGGAGAAAAATCCATCGCAACCTCCTATCGAACCGAAGAATCGCCCGAGGCCGAAGAGGTATCGGGCTCGTCATAAATCACGCCGAGCACGTCGCGCACGACATGCATCGCGGTATCTGAGCCGCCGCCGCCCTGCTCCAGAACAGTAGCGATGACATACTTGGGATCATCGGCCGGTGCATAGGCGCAGAACCACGCGTATTCATCCTCGCCACTTTTCTCGCCCGTGCCCGACTTGCCGTATACCTGCGGCGTCAGGGTGCCAAAGTGCGCCGCCAGGGACGTCGATGCCGTGTAAATCACGTCGTGCATGCCGTTGCGAACTAGAGCCAAATCCGAATCGCTGTTGATCTTGGCCTCCAGGCGCTTCTTCTTGCCCTTGCCGTTGTACTTATAGGCATCGCCGTCGCCATCACGCGACACGGCAGACAAAAACACGTGAGGCACGTACTGTTTGCCGCCGTTGGCAAGACCCATATAGGCGCACGCCATCTGCAGGGGCGTCACCAGGATGTCGCCCTGGCCGATGGCAATGTTGGTCATATCGCCGGCATTCCACTTGCGGTCCTCGGCAGATGCGTCGGTGAAGTACGACTCTTTCCACTCGGCATCGGGAATACGGCCCGCGCCCTCACTCGGCAGATCGATACCGCAGGTCTTGCCTAGGCCCCAGCGACGAAAGACCTCCTGCAGGCCCTCGGGATGTTGCTCGTCATAGAAGAACGCCTTGCCCATGTCGTAGAAGACGGGGTCGCACGAGTTGGCGATACCCGACTGCAGCGTCATGGTGCCGTGGCCGGAATGCAGCCAGCAGTACTTGCCCCACGACTTGCCCAGGCCCGTCCAATAGCCCGTGCAGTTGGTTGTCTGCGTTGAAGTGTAGGTTCCAAACTCAAGACCGGCCAGTGCCGAGAGCGGTTTGATGGTCGAGGCCGACATGTACTGTCCGCTAATGGCGCGGTTGAGCAGCGGGTGCGAACCCTTGTCATCATTGAGCTCGGTCCACACGTCATTTGAGACGCCGCCGATAAAGACGGACGGATCGAACTTGGGCTGGCTCGCCATGCCCAGGATCTCGCCATTGTTGGGATCGAGACACACTACAGCGCCGTTGCCGGCATTGCTGTAGCCAGTGGTCTTGGCAAGCTCGATAGCGCTCGCCAGCGCCGTCTCGCAGGCCTGCTGGATCTTAAGGTCGAGCGTGAGCTTAATGTCAGAGCCGGCCTTCGCGGGCACGGCGCCGGCCTGACCGGTCACATTGCCCGAGGCATCGACCTTGACGGTCTGCTCGCCACGAATACCCTGCAGCAGGTTTTCGTAGTAGCTCTCAACGCCCGCCTGGCCCACGATATCGCCCGACTGGTACGTAATCTTGCCAGCAGAAGCATCATCATCGCCAGAGGTTTTCTTATTCTGAGCCTCGAGCTGCTCGGAGGTAATGGTGCCGGTATAGCCCAAGATATGGCATGCCGTCTCGCCATATGGATACTGGCGCTCGGTACGCTCGGCAATCTTGACGCCCGGGAACTCGCCGGCATGTTCCTGAATATAGGCAACCGTGGAGCGACGGACGTCCGTCGCGATGGTATGCAGGCTCTGGGCGCCCTCTGTATTGTCCTGAATATTGCGAAGGACCGCCACGTAAGGCATTCCAAGCACGTTGGCAAGATGGCGAACCAGAACCTCATCCTCGGCAAGATCGCGGTAGGCCACGACAGCAAGTGAGGGACGGTTCTGGACAAGCGCCACGCCATTGCGGTCGAGGATGCGGCCGCGCACAGCGGGTGTGGTAACGGTGCGAGTCTGATTGCTATTAGCCTGCTTCTCGTAATAGTCCGACGAGACCATCTGCATGCCCCACAGCTTGACGGCAAGCGCCGCAAACATCGCGCCCACACCCGTGGTGAGGATGGAAAAGCGGCCCTTAAAGGCGGTCACCGCGGTATTGCCCTCGCCCTCGGTGGCGCGCGGGGCCGTTCCATGTTGCGTATCGTAGGTAAAACGGGAATCGCCGCGACGCATGATAACCAGCGCGACCACGATGGCCACAACCAGCACGATACCGGCGATAATAACCGTCATCTGGGAAGACATCTACGGGCCTCCCCTATTTGAGCTTGCGGGTCTTGGGCTTAAAGCGCATACCCGTCTGGCGTCCGCCACGTGCGGAGAATCCATAGCCGGACTGCGGCACGACGCCGGACATCAAAAACGGAATGGCAACCAGACCCGTCAGGATCGAGGACGGCAGCGCATGGCCGAAGATCGCCACGACAAAGCTCGTCTCCAAACCCATAAACAGCAAGATGATGCTGTAGATCACATTAATGACGAGCGCAAAGGCGCCCACAGTGACGCCGCGCGCACTCGGGGTACCGCCCGTCTGACCGACGGCGCTGTGCACCAGGGCAAAAGAACCCACGGTCAGCAGGAGCGACATAACGCCCACCGGCACGGCAGCGGACAGGTCATAGAACAAGCCGCTGCAAAAACCGCACACGACGGCACGGGTCGGGTCGCCCGAGAACACGCTTAGGCACACCAGGATAATCATGAAGTTGACGCGACCGCCCGCAATGGAGATCTGCGGTGCCAGGCCTGCCTGCAGCAGCACGCACACGATGGCGGCGATCACAAACGTGCGGGAGCTCATCCCCTGCTCGTGTAGATCCATGGACATGCCCCCTATTCGCTCGAGCCGGAATCGGTCGTCTCGGACGTGTCGGAACTGTCATCCGAGCTCTCGTCCTTCGTCTTGGTCGCAGCGTCGCGCGACGTTCCCTGCGGCGTGCTGTTGGCCGTGCTCACGTCCTCGTCCGAGGCCGACTGTTCGTCGGTCAGCGAGGTGATGACCAGCACTTCCTCGTTGTTCTCGGCCGTCGTCTGGGCGCGCACCACAATGGTGTAGTACACGTCGTTTGCCGATTTCTCAACCGACGAGACGGTGCCGAGCGGTAGACCCTTGGGGAACACGCCGCCAATGCCCGAGGTCACGATGATGTCGCCAACCTTAACATCGGAGTCGACGCTCACGTACTCAAGACGCAGCGTGCCGTCAGCCTGACCCTGCAGCATGCCCTGGGCGCGCGTGTCCTGCACCATGGCGGACACACCCGAGTTCTCGTCGCCAATCAGGCGCACGGTAGAGGTCTTGGCCGATACCTCGATAATCTGGCCGATGACACCGGCAGAACTCGTCACGGGCATGTTGATGGTAAGGCCGTCGGCAGAGCCCTTGTCGATGGTAACGGTCGAGGTCCAAGCATCGCCGGAGGCACCGACAATACGAGCTGCGGTCGATTTAAGGTTGTAGGTCGACTGCAGGCCGACCAGCCCTTCCAGACGCTCAGCGGTCTTTTGAGCCTCGGAGAGCTCGGCAACCTTAGAGGTCAGTTCCTCGTTTTGCTTCTTAAGCTCGTCAAGCGTGTCCTGCGACGCCGTAAGGTTAGAGAACACGTTGCCAATCGCATTGAAGGGAGCCGCCACAGCCGAACCCACAAAGCGCACCGGCGAGGTAATCGTCGTTACGCCCGAACGCACGGCATGAATCGGTCCTGCCTCGCCCTCGCGGATGTAAAACGTGAGCAGCAACACCGAAATCAGGCTGAAAACAATCAACGGGCGCATACCCGTTGATTGTCGCTTGGTATTCAGATTTGTGGAGAAACCCGAAGATCGTGCCAAATGGAATCCACCTTTTGGAAATTAAGCATTGGTCTGGACGAAGCCGCCATCAAACGCATTGGCCTCGAGCACGCGGGCACAGCCGTTAACGACGTTATCGAGCGCCGTGGGGCTGACGTTGACCGAAACACCGGTCTCATCGCGCAGGCGCACGTCGAGACCGCGCAGCAGCGCGCCGCCACCAGTCAGCAAAATGCCGTAGTACATAAGGTCCGAGGCAAGATCGGGAGGCGTAGCGTCGAGTGCGTCCTTGACGGCCTTGGCCATCTCGTCGAGCGGCTTGTTGAGCGCGCGACGAATCTCCTCGCTCTCGATGCGCACGGTCTTGGGCAGACCGGTGATCACGTCGCGGCCGTTGACCTCGACGTCGAGCTCGTCCTTGAGCGGCACGGC
>CAVEET010000016.1:0-4238 GCA_963614835.1 Bulleidia sp.
CGAGCACTTTAGCTGGGATGTTATCCGTACGCATCGGGAAAACATCACTGTAACGGTCGAGTAGCCAGCCACCCCGCCCCTACGCGACATCCCAGGGCTGGAGTTCGTCGCCCAGGCGGACAATACAGTCGTAGAGCACGGTGTGGCACTCGGCTGGGTTGGCGTCACGATGAAAATGCCCGTAGTACCAGCGCTTGTAGTCCAGGTGGTCCTCCAGCTCGTCGAAAAACGTGGTGAGTCGATCGACATCGGGATAATTCCAGCCAGGTGCCGGGTAAAGCGTGGGCGAAAGCATGCGCGTAGAGCAGGTGTGGGTGATCACGTAGTCGACCTTCCAGCCCACGCTGTCGAGCTTTGCCCGCGCCTCCTCAAAGTTGCGCTCGTCCGGCAACTCCTGCGGCCACCAGCTGGAATAGGGAATGCGGTATTCCTTGTCCACACTCGTGGCGCCGCCCATGGTAAAGATCGTTGAGTCATCGAGCTCAAAAACCTCGCCGCGCGTCAGGCGCCGTATGGGAGAGGTATCCGACAGGCGCTGCGTCAGCCCGCCGTGCCAAAGCTCCATGGGGCGCTCCGCCCAGTGATCGAAACGCTCGTGGTTTCCGTCGACAAACAGCACCGTATAGGGGCGCGACTCCAGCCAGGCGATATCGGCGCACTCCTCGGCAGAAAAATCCCACGGAAAGCCAAAGTCGCCCGCGATGATGAGATAGTCGTCACTCGTCAGACCATCCCCAAGATCCCAGTCGCGAAGCTTTTGCATGTCGACGCCGCCGTGAATATCGCCCGTCACATAGACCGTCATCGGATCACCACTTCCCTGTAAGTCGCTAGCCCACATTCTGCACGATCACTAAGCCAACCGTTCCAGCCCTTCCATCCTTTGGGACCTACCCCTCGTTCTTCCATCCAAACGGGTCAAGCACCCAAAAAATCAGATCGAGCACGCCGCCGGTCATCATGGCGCCGGCAAGGGCCATGCAAACGTGCAGGGAACTGGCACTTCGGAGCACGTCGAATGGCCCCAGAACAGCCAGCAGCGCGACCGCTGCGCCGGCTACGCACAGCGCGAGGCACGGCCCCGCGTCCTTAACGCACTTCTTTGCGAGATGCTCTGCGTTGTCACTCATCGGTATCGAACTCCTTAGAGGGTCGTTGTTCAGACGCATGCCGCCGCGGCAGAGCGGGGCGGCAGGGTAAGTGTCACATGCCGTGCGGACATCAATGGAGAAACCGCCTGCTCGACCAACCTTTGACGCCGTTTTGCACCGGCACCACATCCCCCGCTATCGAGGTCTAATACTTTTCCCACCGCTACCCAAAAACTCATCCAACGTTAATCTTGGCTCAAGAATCGCTTAATCTATAACCTGCACTATAGAGTTCGACCAAGGGCGGGGCGGCGCCGCGCAACGCAGGCCGCCGAACGCAACGCTCGCGCCCATCGAACGAAAGGACAGGTCATGGACGACCTCGAAAAAGTTGAAACCATCCGCACCAAGTGCAACGTGAGCTACACCGATGCCAAGGCCGCGCTCGACGCTGCCGACGGCAACGTCCTGGATGCCATCATTTGGCTCGAGTCGCAGGGCAAGACGCAGACCACGTCGGCGCACGCCGCCACCGAGTCCGCGCCGGTCGACGAGCCCTCGGCCGAGATGGTCGCCGCGCAGGCCGCCTACGAAAAGTCGAGCGAAAAGACCGACTTCTCCAAGAAGATGGACAGCGTGTGGGAGTACCTCAAAAAGCTCTTCCGCCTGAGCCTGGACACCAAGTTTATCGCCACGCGCCGCGACGCGATCATCCTCAACATTCCCATCCTGATCCCCATCGTCGCGCTGTTTGCCTGGGGCGCCACGATATGGCTGATGCTGATTGGCCTGTTCTTTGGCATGCGCTACCGCATCGACAGCGACGGCGACGTGCCCGGCAGCATCAACAACCTTATGAATCACGCCGCCGACGCCGCGGACGACATCAAGCAAAATCTGAACGACGACAAGTAATCGCAGACGGGGGCACGCATGGCACGGATCCTGATCGTAGAGGACGAGGAGAAAATCGCCCGCTTTGTGACGCTCGAGCTGGAGCACGAGGGCTACCAGGTGGAGCACGCCGCTGACGGCCGCACCGCCGTGGACCTGGCGCTGGAGCGCGACTACGATCTGATTCTGCTCGATGTGCTGTTGCCGCAGTTCAACGGCATGGAGGTCCTGCGACGTGTCCGCAAGCACAAGGATGTGCCGGTGATTATGGTCACCGCGCGCGATGCCGTGATGGACAAGGTGGCCGGGCTCGATGCCGGCGCCGACGATTACCTGACCAAGCCGTTTGCGATTGAGGAGCTGTTCGCACGGATCCGCGTGGCGTTGAAGCGCTCGGAGGCCGTGCGGGCGGCTTCGGGCGTTGGCGGCATCGGGACGGGCGCGGCAGGCGGCACGGGTGTCGGCGCCACTGCGATGCCCCCGGTCAGTGACTCGACCCAGGTTTCCGCCTCGCTCTCCCCCGCTACGCTCGCCGTGGGCTCGGTTGCGCTCGACCCCGACCGCCGCGAAGTCACGGTCGGCGGCTCGCCCATTGCGCTCACGGCCCGCGAGTTCGATGTCCTCGCCCTGCTTATGGCGCATGTCGAAACCGTGCTCACGCGCGAGCGCATCGCGCACGAGGCGCTGGGCTACGAATACGTGGGCGACACCAACAACGTCGACGTGCACATTGCGCACCTGCGCGCCAAGATCGAAGACGCCGGCGGCGCCCGCATCATCCAAACCGTGCGCGGGGTGGGCTATGTCTGCCGTGCGTAACGCCGAGGCCAAGCGCGTCACCTCCATCGCCCGCGCCATCAACTGGAGCTATATGTGGCGCCGCCTGATGAGCTACGTCTGGCTCGATCTGTTGCTGTTGGTTATTGCGGTGGCGGTCCTCGTCTATGGATACAACCAGACGCTGCCCGACGGCGCGTTTACCGCAGGATGGATCCCCGGCGCCACCGTTCACGGCATGTCGCTGACGCCCGCGCGCGGCTGGGACCTGACAACGCTCACCTATACCGTCGAGCTTGCGCGCACCACCAAGACTTTCCCCCTCGCGCAGGACCTCGTCACGCTATGGCCTCTCTACCTTGTCGTTGTGGGTTGGCAGGTCATCAGCGTGCTCAACATGCTCGGCGGCGCCCGCCGCGTGCGCCGCACCATGGCGCCGCTCAACGATCTGGCCCTGCGCGTGGACGAACTCGGCCGCATGCAACTCGCCGGCGGCAAAATGGAAACACTGGAGCAGGCCATCGAGCGCGCAAGCGTCGACTCGCCGAGCGTCACCACCGGCGACGCCGACCTGGCAAGCATCGAGGTCGCACTCAACCGCCTGCTGCGCCAGATGCAAGAGGCCAAGCTGCAGCAGATGCGCTTTGTCAACGACGCGAGCCACGAGCTGCGCACGCCCATCGCGGTGATTCAGGGCTACGTGAACATGCTCGACCGCTGGGGTAAGGACGACCCGGACGTGCTGGCGGAATCCATCGCGTCCCTTAAAGCCGAAAGCGAGCACATGCAAGAGCTTGTGGAGCAGCTGCTGTTTTTGGCGCGCGGCGATGCCGGGCGCACGGTCCTACGGCGCGCGAATACCAACCTGGCCGCACTGGTCGGCGAAGTATGCGAGGAATCGCAGATGATCGATACCGAGCACACGTATCGACTGGCCTTTGACGCTGCGCTTATCAGCGACCCGCGCTGTGACGCGTCTGTCGACGTGGCGCTCGTGAAGCAGGCCCTGCGTGTGATCGTGCAAAACGCCGCCAAGTACTCGGATGCGGGAACGACCATCACATTTGGCATAACGCCGGATGCGGGCGCGGGCACGATCGACATAAGCGTTGAGGACGAGGGCATCGGCATGAACCAGGAATCCGCAGCTCACGCGTTCGAGCGGTTCTACCGTGCCGACAACGCGCGCGATGCCGGCGCACAGGGTTCGGGTCTGGGGCTTGCGATCGCCAAGTGGATCGTCGACAGCCACGGCGGCGTCATCGGTGTGACCTCGGTCGAAGGGGTCGGCAGCCGCTTTACGATTCGCCTGCCACGATAGGAAGCCCCTCGGCATAAATAAAGGGATAGGGCCACGCGGCCCTATCCCTTTTTGCCAGCTATGGCAGCTTGTGCGCTACTCACGGCACAAATGCACGGCGAAGCCGGCGAACTCGCGCTTAAAGTACACGAGCTTGGTGCCGCCGTCGGGCAGCA
>CAVEET010000017.1:0-2090 GCA_963614835.1 Bulleidia sp.
GGGCTGATATTTTCTTGATGTTAGGCGCTCTTGGTCCTAATGGGCTTGGGGCGCCTTCGCGTTTCCTCGGCTTCGCACCCTTGCGGGTTCGAATCCCTCCGCTTGCCCACATAAAAGCGCCCTGGGCCGTTATGGGCTCAGGGCGCTCAGTTTTAATGGCTGGGACGGAGGGATTCGAACCCCCAACAGCCGGCACCAAAAACCGGAGTTCTACCGTTGAACTACGTCCCAATGTGTGGTGTTGCCCAAAAGCAACTCGTTTAGTTTACCTAATCTGCGAGGGCATCGCAAACGCCATCGAGCAGGCGTACGGCGAGTGTCTGCGCGTCGCTGGCCGTGAAGGTGCCGTTGTAGCGCGTCATGCCCGTGAGCTCAATGCGAATGCGAGCCGGCTTCTGCTGCGCGGCGACATTGGCGGTGCGGATGCGCTGGGCCAGGTTGTGGCACTCGGCGAGGGCAATCGTGGCGCGCGGTGAGGCGTCGGCGGGCAGCTCGTCGCTTGCGATCTCGAGCACCAGGTCAACGTCGGTTGGGACCTCGGAGTCGCAGAGCATCATGCCGCTGTTGTCGGTCGTTGCCGTGGCGATATTCCACATGCGCGACGCAACGCTGCGTGCGATGGGGTCCTCGCCGATAACGGCAATCTGGAAGCGCTCGAGCACGTTGGCGGCGCGAGCAAAACCGATGCGGGACTCGGCTTCGGTGACCGAGGGCTTGCCCTCCCACACATGGTGCAGGCGGTTGATGTAGGCGTAGGTGTCCTGGAAGGCCATGCCGTCGGCAAACAGGCCGACATTTTCCTGGAACTGCTGCAGGGCGGCCTCGGTATGCGGACCAAAGTAGCCGTCGTCTTCGCCACAGGCAAAGCCCAAAACGTTGAGAGCGCGCTGCAGGGCCTGCACATCGGCGCCATGGAAATTGGGCATGCGTAGATAGAGGGTGCGGTCGCCCAGCTTATACGAAGCGTCTACAAGGGCGCTCCAGCAGGGGATATCGACGGCATGACCGGCAGCAAGGCCGCTGTCGAGCCTGAAGGTGCTGACGGCCTGCTCAGTGGTGGCTCCAAAGTACTTGTCGGTGACTTCGGCGGCATCAATCGTGTAGCCGAGCTGCAGGAGACGAGACTGCACGTCCTCGACGGCTGCTCCTTGCATGCCCGTTGTAATAGGTTCCATGAACGAACCCCTTTCGGCGTACCATTCGTACTATTTGAGCGTCTGTCGGATAGACAACGCAAAGGGATGCATAAACATGCACTCAACAGTGTAGCAAGTTGTGCCTAAATACGCTGCTGACAGGTTTTATAACCCCTGTTAGTTAAGACGCTCCACAAAGAAATCTGCCATGGAGAGGAACAGCTCGCGTGCGTGCGGATCAAGCTCAACGTTCTCGATGGCCGCTTTGGCCTTAGCGGTCAGGTCGAGCGCGTAAGTGTGGGCGTAATCGATGGAGCCGGTCTCCTGGAAGATCTCCACGGCGCGTGCGAGCTGCGCGGGATCATCGGTGCCCGAGGAAAGAATCGCCTCGACCTCGTCGTGGTGGCGCTCATCAGAGAGGGCGTGTACGGCGACAAGCGTGCGCTTGCCCTCGGTGATGTCGGTGCGGAAGTCCTTGTTGGCGGCTTCCTTAGTGCCGACAAGGTTGAGCAGGTCGTCCTGAATCTGAAAGGCGAGGCCTGTGTGTAGGCCAAAGGCGCGCAGCGCTTCGATTTGCTCATCGCTGCCGCCGCCGATAATGGCTCCGGCGGCAAGCGGCGTGGCTCCGCTGTAAAACGCGGTCTTGTGCGTCGCCATGTCCAGGTAGTCATCAACCGAGATATCAAAGCGCCCGTCACGGACCCAACCCAGGTCGAGCGCTTGACCCTCGATGGTGCGGACGATCATCTCGGTTAGCTCGTGGAGCACGCGCAGCTTCACGTCGGACTCCAGCGTGGGGTCGTCGAGAACCGTCTTGGTGACCATGGTGAGCGCCAGGTCGCCGCAATTGATGGCAAGGCCCGTGCCCTCGGTAAGGTGCATGCAGGGCTTGCCTCGACGAAGCTGTCCGTTGTCGGCGATGTCGTCGTGGATCAGCGCGCCCGACTGGAAATG
>CAVEET010000018.1:0-2834 GCA_963614835.1 Bulleidia sp.
CTGTCCCCTTTGTGGTGGTTTTTGGTGCGGATGGGTTAGTTGAGGGCGGCTTGGGCTAGGCGGGCTTCGGCGGCCTCCTCGGTGACGCCCAGGGCCACGGCGAACTCCTCGATGGAGCGGCGTTTGGCCTCCTTGAGTACGCGCATGTAGTAAGAGCTGGGCTTTTTGTCTGCTTCCTCGGCCTGGCGAATACGGTGCATCATGGTTTTTGCCACGCGGACCGTCTCGGGCGCACCCAGCTTAAGCTGCTGCTTAAAGTGCGTCTCCTCGAGCGAGCTGTTGCGCTCGGTAAAGGTGTCGCACTCGAGCTCGTGATAATGGCTCAGCAGATGCTCGGCATCTTGCTGGGAGATGGCGGCATGCAAACGGTCGGCCTGCGCCACGGGATACATGAGGATTGTCTGCGCATGCCCCTGCTTGGTCTCGAGCAACAGCATGGGCTGCGGTGTGTCGTCCCTAAAACCGACGACGGTGCAGACTCCCTGGCCCGGATGAATGACGTGTTGACCGATTGAGAACATGCTACCTCCAACTTATACGAATTTACGTATGTCTAGAATAACACGCTGACGTGCGCAAACTCTTACTTTATGCAGGAAAAGCACACAACTCTGATAGGTAAGAGTATCCGATAATTAGAACGGCTTTTTCATGCGTTTATGCATTTCCAGAACGTGTATAAATTGCAGGCAAACCGCTAACTATGTACCACCGCGCAAGAGCGGTAGTCATTTTTGTGCATATGCAATTTCGATTAGCTTTACCCTGCGACAGTGTACGTCGCTTGTGATAGAGTGCTACAAACTCTGGCTTTTGCCCTACGAGTGACCAAGAGCTCGGGGGCTTTAACACAAGGAGGATCTATGCCCGAGAAGATTGAAGAGCTGGTACGCGCTGCGCTTGCTGCGGCCCAGGAGGCCGGCGACCTTTCCGCATTTGAACTTGACGATTGCGCCATCGAGCGACCGGCTGACACTTCTCATGGCGAGTGGACCTCCACCATGGCCCTGAAGTCCGCCAAGCTGGCTCACTGCGCCCCGCGCAAGATTGCTGAGGCCGTCGTTGCCCATATGCCCGAGGACCCCGCGATCGAGAAGGTCGAGATCGCCGGCCCCGGTTTCATCAACTTCTATCTCTCCGTCGCCGTCAAGAACGCCATCTTCGGCGAGGCCCGCGAGAAGGGCATGGACTTCGCTAAGTCCAACGTCGGCGGCGGCCTGAAGACCCAGGTCGAGTTCGTTTCCGCCAACCCCGTCGGCCCCATGCACATCGGCCATGGCCGCTGGGCCGCGCTGGGCGACTCCCTCTGCCGCGTTATGGACCACGCCGGTTACGACATCCAGCGTGAGTTCTACATCAATGACCACGGCTCTCAGATGAACACCTTCGGCAACTCCATCAGCACGCGCTATATGCAGCTTGCCGACATCATCGCCAAGCAGGGCGTGGATATCGACGAGGCTCACAAGCTGCTGATCGCCGACCGCGATGCCTTTGTCGCCGACGAGAACGACGAGCACCCCGAGACCCATCCGTATCAGGACAACTTTGCCGAGACTCTGGGCAAGGACTCCTACGGCGGCGACTACATCATCGACGAGGCTGCCGAGTTCTGGCGCACCGACGGCGATAAGTGGGTCGAGGCTGATCCGCAGGAGCGCATGGAGAGCTTCCGCGAGCGCGGCTACGTAAAGATGGTCGACAACATGCGCGACCTTTGCCACGCCGTCAACTGCGACTTCGATCGTTGGTTCTCCGAGCGCTCGCTGTATGTGAAGGACACCGAGGGCGAGACCGCCGGCACCTCCGCCGTCGACCGCGCTTTTGAGAAGCTCGACAAGATGGGCTACCTCTACACCAAGGACGGCGCCCTGTGGTTCCGCTCCACCGACCTGGGCGACGACAAGGACCGCGTCCTGATCAAGTCCGACGGCGAGTACACCTACTTCGCCTCCGACGTTGCCTATCACTGGGATAAGTTCCAGCGCGTCGACCACGTCATCGACATCTGGGGTGCCGACCACCACGGCTACATCGAGCGCGTCCGCTGCGTCTGCGACGCTCTTGGCTATCCCGGCAAGTTCGAGGTTCTGCTGGGCCAGCTCGTCAACCTGCTGCGTAACGGCAAGCCCGTCCGTATGTCCAAGCGCAAGGGCACCATGGTGACCCTGCAGGAGCTCGTCGACGAGGTCGGCTCCGACGCCGCTCGTTACACGCTCATCTCCAAGAGCTCCAACCAGATGGTCGACTTCGACATCGAGGCCGTTAAGAAGCGCGACAACTCCAACCCGGTGTACTACGTGCAGTACGCTCACGCTCGCGTGTGCTCCATCCTGCGCCGTGCCGCTGACGTTACGCCCGAGCAGGCTGACGAGATGGGCATGAAGGCCGTCGCCGCCAAGGCTATCGGTGAGAACGTCGATTACTCGCTGCTGACCGACCCGACCGAGCTCGCCCTGTCGCGCAAGCTCAACGAGCTCACCGACCTTATCGCCAGCTGCGCTCGCGACCGCGCTCCGTTCCGTCTGACGCACTTTGCCGAGGAGCTCGCCGGCGACTTCCACAGCTTCTATGCTGCCTGCCAGGTGCTGCCGAGCGAGGGCCGTCCCGTCGACCCCGAGCTCTCGCGCGCCCGTCTGGCCGCTTGCGACGCCGTTCGCGTGACGCTCGCCCTGGTGCTCACCCTCGTTGGCGTTTCCGCACCCGAGCAGATGTAAGCTACGGGTCATTTGACCGTACAGACTTGGTTTAACTAAGCCTTGAAAGCCCGATCTCCCCACTGAACTGCGTCCCAAATCTTGGACGCCCTAAATAGCGACTAGGCCGCGAGGGCC
>CAVEET010000019.1:0-7234 GCA_963614835.1 Bulleidia sp.
ACACGCCGTGGGCAAACTCGTAGCCAAAGGTGCGGTTGCGCGAATGCTCCGAGGTGCAGGTGGCAATGAGGTCGCCCATGCCGGCAAGTCCCATGCAGGTCATAGCTTGACCACCGCGGGCGTGTACCAGACGGCTGATCTCGGCCAGACCACGCGTCATGATGAGGGCAAGCGTGTTGTCGCCCGCACCAGAACCGGCGGAAATGCCGCACACGATAGCGATGACGTTTTTCATGGCGCCGCAAACCTCGACGCCGGTCATGTCCTGCGACAGGTAGATGCGGAAGGCTGTGGATAGGAGCAGGTCCTTAAAGGTCTCCCCTATCTGCGGATCTTTGCTGGCGATGACGGCGGCAGAAAGTCCACCGCGGCAGATCTCCTCGGCATGGTTGGGGCCCGAGAGGGCCGCCACGCGCGCCTCGTTGCCGATCTCGCTGGCGATGACCTCGCTCATGAGCAGGCCGGACTCGGGCTCAATGCCCTTGGTGAGGCAGAGCACCGGGGTATCGGCGGCGATAAAGGGCGCGGCCTGGTGGCACACGCTGCGAAGGTGCGTCGAAGGAACGGCAAAGATGATGGCCTCGGCGCCGTCGAGCGCCTGCACGAGCTCGGTCGTGGCGACGACGTTGCCGGGCAGCTCGTAGCCCACAAGGTAGCGGGGGTTGCGGTGTTCGCCATTGATGCCGGCGGCCGTCTGCTCGCTATGGGCCCACATGGTCACGCGCTCGGCTCGCGCGGCGGCAAGGCCGGCGACGGCGGTTCCCCAGGAGCCAGAGCCAATCAGCGCAACATTCATGACTCTCTCCTACTTATCGTCGGGCTCGGTGACGCGCTTGGTAAACGAGAGCTTGGACTCCTTACCGGTCATGAGCTTTTTGATGTTCGCACGATGAGCCCACACCACGGTGATGCCGATCATCGCCATGCAAAACTTAAGTCCTAGGCTGCTGTACGGAAAGACCGCACAAGCGGCAATGGGAAGACCGATGGCGGCGGCAAGCGAGCCCACCGACACGAACTTGGTGATGGCGACGGCCACGATAAACATGCCCAGCAGCGACAGACCAATGGGCCAGTACCAGGCGAGGATAACGCCCAGACCCACGGCGATACCCTTGCCTCCATGGAAGTTGAGGTAGGGCGAGAAGATATGGCCCCACACGGCAGCCAGGCAAATGACGCCGAGCATCCAGTCGCCGGCGGCACCGGGAGCCATAATGCTCACGGGGAAGCCATAGCCCACGCTCGCAATGAGCGGACGCGCGATAAGGACGCAGATGGCGCCCTTAAGGCAGTCGAGCAGCAGCGTGAGTGCGGCCACCTTGGGGCCGGCCACACGCAGCGCGTTGGTGGTGCCGATGTTGCCGGAGCCCGCCTTGCGAATGTCGGTGTGGTTGAACACGCGGCCCAGGATAAGGCCAAACGGAATCGCTCCGATAAAGAACGAGACCACGGCGAAGATGGCGGTCAGCAGAATCGGATTATGCATCCTTTTGCTCCTTCTTCCTAAAGAAGAGTCGAATGGGTGTGCCGGCAAAGTCGAAGGTCGAGCGCATGCGGTTCTCGATGTAGCGCTGATAGGTGTCGTTGACCAGATCGCTGTGGTTGACGAAGAACGTAAACGTCGGCGGGTTGACGCCCGTCTGGGTCACGTAGTGCATGCGCAGGCGGCGCTTGCCGTCCACCACGGTATGACCGAACTCGCGCAGGTCGGTGAGGAACGTGTTGAGGCGCGAGGTGCTGATCTTTTGCGAGCGCGTCTTCTCGGCGGCGTCGACCATCGCCCAGATCTTTTCGACGCTGCGGCCAGTGAGGGCAGAGATGCGCAGGTACTGGGCCCAGGGAGCCATGACGCCCAGACGGCGGTCGATGGTCTCCATGCAGGCCTCGCGCTTGCGGTCGTCGTCGAGCAGGTCCCACTTGTTGAGCAGCACCACGATGGCGCAGCCGCGCTCGATGGCAAGGCCCATGACCTTCTGGTCCTGCTCGGTGACGCCCACGGAGGCGTCGACGACGAGCAGCGCCACGTCGGCGCGGTCGATGGCGCGCAGGCCGCGAACCATCGAGTAGTACTCGATGTTCTCGTACACGGTGCTCTTCTTACGGATGCCCGCGGTGTCGACCATGCGGTAGTGCTTGCCGTTGCGTTCGACGACCGTATCGATGGCGTCGCGCGTGGTGCCGGCAATGTTGGACACGATGGAGCGGTCGGCGCCCAGGATGCGGTTGAACAGCGAGGACTTACCGGCGTTGGGGCGGCCGATGATGGCCACGTTCAGCGCATCGGGGAACTCGTCGGCGACCTCGTCCTCTTCCTCGGGAAGCAGGGCCACGATGTCGTCGAGTAGGTCGCCCGTGCCGTGGCCGTGCAGGGCCGAGAGCGGCGTGGGCTCGCCGATACCGAGCGAATAGAACTCCCAGATGCTGTCGTTCTCGCGATCGGGGTTGTCGAGCTTGTTCACCAGCAGAAAGACCGGCTTGTCGCAGCGCTTGAGCATGCGAGCGACCGACTCGTCCTCCTCGGTGACGCCGGTGCGGCCGTCGACCACAAACAAGATGACGGCGGCTTCCTCGGCGGCGGCGAGGGCCTGGTCGCGAATGGACGTGGCGAAGACGTCATCGCTCTTGAGCGGTTCGATGCCGCCCGTGTCGACGATGGTGAACTCGCGGCCGTTCCAATCGGCCGTGTGGTACGAGCGGTCGCGCGTGACGCCGCGTGACTCATGGACGATGGCGTCCGAGGTCTGGGCCAGGCGGTTAACGAGCGTGGACTTGCCCACGTTGGGGCGTCCGACGACGGCGACGATAGGTTTCATCTGCACTCCTTTAATGGGTAGGGTCAGTGGAAGTGTTAGAGTCGGCAGGCACAATGCCAAGGATGTGCTCCAGGGTATCGAGCAGCTCATGCGGCATGGTCGACACCACATGAACCTCGGCGCCGCGACTGGTAAGGCTTGCGAGTAAATCGTCACGATGATACTCGTCAAGCGTCATGCCGTCAGCGTTGAACATGAGCTTAGGCACAAAGAGCATAACCCCCGAGAGGTCCTGCGGCAGCTGTTCCAGAATGTCGCAGGCGACGATGAGGCCGGTCACGTCCACGTTGCCGCCAAAGTAGCGATTCTTGATGGCCGTGACGGTGCCGGCGAGCCCCTGCGGCGATTCCACGAAACGTGCCACGGTGTCGCGTGCGCTGGCGCCCGAGAGGCACAGCAGGTGCTGGCTGCGAGCGGCGATGGCCTCGCGGACGCGGGCCAGTCGCTCGGCATCGGCGGCAAGCACATCGTCCGTCTCGTCTAGGTATGAGCGGATCATGCCGATACCGTCGTAGTACTGCGGATAGCCGTCGTAAAAGTCCGCCTCGGGCGGATCGATGCCGGCGTCCAGGTAGAACTCGTCGCTCATCTGGAAGGTGTGGCGGCCAAAACGCTCGAAGGCGCGGTCCTGGTAGGGACGGATCATGGCAATGGTCTCGCGCGCCAGTTCGGGCTTGTCGCTGTATGACCAGCTAAAGCGGTTCTGATGCTTGGTAAAACCGAGCGGCACAATGCCCAGGCTTGTGATTTGCTCGTGCTCCTCGCAAAAGCGCAGGGTCTTTTCCAGCTCCTCGCCGTCGTTCATGCCGGGGCACAACACGATCTGCGCGTGAATCTCGATGCCGGCGGCCATGATGGCCTCGAGTACGTCCATGCCGCGCTGGGCGTTGCGGCCCATCATACGACGGCGGACGTCGGGGCTCACGGCATGGACCGACACGTTCATAGGGCTCATGTTGCGTTGGATGACGTTTTGCACGTCCTCGTCAGTGAGGTTCGTGAGCGTGACGAAGTTGCCCTGCAAAAAGCTCAGGCGGTAGTCGTCGTCGCGAATATAGAGCGTGGAGCGGCCGCCCTTGGGCAACATGGTCATAAAGCAGAACACGCAGGCGTTCACACAGGTACGCATGCCGTCGAAGATGGGGCCATCGAACTCCAAACCCCAATCCTCGCCGGGAAAGCGGTCGAGCTCGACGGGGGTGACGGTGCCGTCGCGCGGGTCGAATACCTCCAAATCAACGGTGTCGTCGTCTGCTTCCCAAAGCCATACGATCATGTCGGTGAGTTGCTCGCCGTTGACCGTGAGCACGCGCATTCCCGGCTCGATACCCACATCCCACGCGGGCGATTCGGGACGCACGTTCTTAACGAGCGCGCCCTCACCCGGCTCGGGGTCGCGGCTGCGCCCGTAATCGGCCACCTCGGCGGCGTATGCGGGTACGGTCTGGTCCATGGTTAGCGACAAAGCTCCTTGATGCGCTCGACGGCGCGCTCGATGTGTTCTTGCGGGGTGGAAGCTCCGGCGGTGATGCCGATGTGGCGAGCGTCGGTAAACCATGCGGCCTCGAGCTCACTTGCCTCCTCGATATGATGTGTGCGCTCGCAGGCCTCGGCGCAGATCTGCGCCAGACGGCGGGTGTTGCCTGAGTTCTTTCCGCCCACCACAACCATGCAGTCGCAGCGGTTGGCAAGGGTTGCCGCCGCCTGCTGTCGCTCGCTCGTGGCGGCGCAGATGGTGTTGATCACGCGCAGCTCCTGCACGCGCGGGGTGATGGCAGCCACGACCTCGGCCAAGTTTTGCGCGGTCTGGGTGGTTTGCACGACGAGGCCTACCTTGCCCTTGAGCGGCAAAGCGTTGGCATCGGCGGCACAGCTCACGACCTGCGCATCATTGCCGGCGTGACCCAGAATACCCTCGACCTCGGGGTGACCCGGTTCGCCCACGACCACCACGTGGTAGCCCTCGCGCACCAGGCGCTCGGCTGCCACGTGAACCTTCTTGACGTAAGGGCAGGTGGCGTCGATGACGTTAAGGCCACGCTCGCGAGCGGCATCGACGACCTGCGGCACCACACCGTGGGCGCGGATGATCACGGTGCCGGTTGCGGCGTCGTCCAAGGTGTCGGCCAGACCGACGCCTGCCTCAGCAAGCTCGCGCACCACGATGGGGTTATGGATGAGCGGCCCCAAGGTGTGAACTTGAGTGCACTCCTCTGCCTGCGGCGCAGCGGCCAGCGCCATATCGAGCGCACGCTGTACGCCGTAGCAAGTGCCGGCGTGGGCGGCGATCTCGATGGTAGGCGCGGTTGCCTGGTCGGACGCAGTCGCGGCGGTGTTCGTCACGTTCTCACTCATGGCTAGAACCTGCCCGGATGCTCGGCGCACAGCTCGTCTCGCATGGCGTAGACGCGGTTCATGGCCTCGGACTCAAACCAGGCCAGGCGCTCCGTGCGCTTAAGCCCGGCGGGTGCATCGGAAAGCGAGACGGCCTTGCCGGCGCGGATCCAGCACTTCTTGGGACGCATGATCTTTTTGCCCGCAGGCGTGATGTCGGACCAGCCACAGATTGCGAGCGGGTTGACGGGTGCCTTACCCATCTGGGCGATGAGCGCAAAACCGCCGTGGACCTCGGGCTTGATCTCGCGCGAGCGGATGCGCGTGCCCTCGGGGAAGATCAGAACGTCCTCGCCGCGCTGCAGCGCATGTTGGGCGGCGCGCAAGCACTTCATGTCGGCGGTACCGCGCTCGACGGGGATGCCGCCAACGCGGCTAAAGGCCCAGCGCACAATCTTGCTCTTGGCGAACTCGGACTTAAAGATGGGACGAATGCGGCGCCCCCCAAAGAACAGCGCCGTCTCCACGGCCAAGAGCTCGGCCATCGAGGTGTGGTTGCAGATGACTACGCTGCCGCGGCCTTCCTGGCGCTCAAACAGAAGATTGGCGTCCTCGACCTTCCAGCGCCACATGAGCTTGGAGAAGGCCCAAAGGATGGCCATGACTACGACGACGGTGCCGCGGATGAGCGCTGGAAACTCGGCGTAGGGGGCGTTGTAATAGTCCTCGGGCGTCTGTTTAAACAGGCGCATTGGCTACCTCCTTTTGTTGATGAGGTCCTCGATTATCGAGACGACCTCATCGATGGTGTGGGCGGTGGAGTCGACGTGCACGGCGTCCTCGGCGGGCACGAGCGGGGCGACCTCGCGGCTGCTGTCGAGCTTGTCGCGCTGCTTAAGGGCGTCGAGCGTCTCGTCGACCTCGGCTTCGAGCTGCTCGGACGTGAGCGGCTGGGCGTCGTTTTGGTGACGCTGCAGCACGCGGCGGCGGGCGCGCTCACGCGGGTCGGCAGTCAGGAAGACCTTGACCTGCGCGTTGGGGAACACGACGGTTCCGATGTCGCGACCCTCGGCCACGATATCGCGGTCCTCGGCTGCGCGGCGCTGATGGATGAGCATGGCCGCGCGCACGCCCGGGTAGGCCGAGACCTTGGACACATTGGCGTCGACCTGCGGGGTGCGGATGGCAGCAGAGGCGTCCTGGCCGTCGATGGTCAGGCGCGTGTCCTCGCCGGTGCCGTTGGTAAAGCGGATTTCGATCTGCTCGGCGAGGGCGTCGATGGCCGCCTCGTCGTCCAGGTCGATGCCGCGGTCGAGCGCGGCGAAGGTGACAGCGCGATACATGGCGCCTGTGTCGAGCTTGTTAAAGCCCAGCTGGCGGGCGATCTCCTTAGCGATGGTGGACTTGCCGGAACCGGCGGGGCCGTCGATGGCGACGATCATGCAATGCTTCCTTTCGGTGGTTGACGTGCTGGTATGGGACGCGGGCATCGGGGCGCGGCGGGTTGCCTAGCCCGTGTAGCGCTCGCGGTAGGTGTTGCGCTTGGGCGCGGAGCCGTGGCTGCCGTGGTGGCGCGTGCGGCTGGCGGGTGTTTCTTGGGGCTCGCCGCCGTTGCGCTTGGCGCTCGCCTGCTTGGGCGGGATGCCGCCGGCCTTGAGGATCTGCACCTCGCGGTCGGTGAGCTCGCGCCACGAGCCCTTGGCCACATCCTTGAGCTCCAGGCCGGCAAAGTTACAGCGATGCAGGCGGATCACCGGGTGGTGGATCTTGCTCAGCATGCGTTTGACCTGATTCTTGCGGCCCTCGCGGATGATGACCTCCACGGCCGTGGTGCCGGGCTTGACGCCTTGCGGAGCCACAGCCTCTGCCTCGCGCGCGTTAATGACGCGGCAGATCGCCGGCTGGCATAGGCCGTCGTCGAGCTCTATGCCGCGACGCAGCGGCTCAAGATCGCGGTCGGTTAGCTGCCCGTCCACGAGTGCCTGGTAGGTCTTGTAGACATGCTTGCTGGGGTGCAGCAGATCCTGCGACAGGTCGCCGTCGGTGGTAAAGAGCAAAAGGCCCGTGGTGTCGCGGTCCAGGCG
>CAVEET010000020.1:0-4341 GCA_963614835.1 Bulleidia sp.
ACGTGGACGAGGCTGCTGCCAAGATTCTCGAGGCCCGCGCCGAGGCCCGTGCCGCCAAGAACTGGGATCTGGCCGACGCCATCCGCGACCAGCTCAAGGACCTGGGCCTGACGATTGAAGATACCGCCGCCGGCACTCGTATCAAATCTCTCTAATCCCCGCGGGTTTCCCAAGCACCCGACCTTGCCGTTCAAACCGTCGCTCGCGTACTCAAGTACGCGTCGCTCCTCTTTCACGGCAATCTCGGGCACTTGGAAAACCCGTACCGACCGCCCGAATTAATATTCATGGGCGGTCGTTTATTTTGTTTCGTTTGATAGTTGTATTTAGGAGGTCGCTTTATGGCCGACAATCGCAAGCGTGCGCCTCGTGGCGGCAAGCAGGCTGCTTCTGGCTCGCGTCCGATTCGCCGCAATGACCGCGCTGCCGCTCCCAAGGGCCAGCGCGATCGCGCCCAGGCCGCACGTCCGCAGCGCGATCGCAACCGCGACGCTGTCCAGGCTCCCAAGGGCGAGTTTATCGAAGGTCGTCGTGCTGCCGCCGAGGCGCTGCGTACCGGTTTTCCCATCAAGTGCGCGCTCATTGCCGAGGGCGGGGAGCGCGATGCCGCCCTGTCGCGTCTGGTCGATGACCTCAACGCCGCGGGCGTCCGCATTAAGTATGTGCCGCGCGCGCAGCTCGACGCACTGTCGAGCCATGGCGCTCACCAGGGCATCGCGCTCGAGGTTGGCAACTTCCCCTATGCCGATGTCGCCGACATCCTCGACCGCGCGGGCGACGGTCCGGCGCTTGTCGTTGTGCTCGACCATGTGACCGACGACGGTAACTTTGGCGCCATCGTGCGCTCTGCCGAGGTTGTGGGCGCAGCGGGCGTCATCATCGCCAACAAACGAGCCGCCGGCGTAACGGTGGGTAGCTACAAGACTTCTGCCGGCGCCGTTATGCATCTGCCCATCGCGCAGGTCCCCAATATCGCTCGTGCGCTCGATGACCTCAAAGCCGCCGGTTTTTGGGTGGGCGGTGCCTCTGAGCACGCCGAGGGCAGCTGCTGGGATGCCCCCTTCGAGGGCCGCGTGGCACTCGTCATGGGTTCCGAGGGCGACGGCATCTCGCGTCTGGTGCTCGAGAAATGCGACTTTTTGACCAAGCTTCCCCAGCGCGGCATGACCGAGAGCCTCAATGTTGCCCAGGCGACTACGGCCCTCTGCTTTGAGTGGCTGCGCCGCAACGCCGGCGAGCTCATGGGGGAGGAGTAGCGCATGTCCAAAAAGAACCGTGCCAAGTCCAAGGCCAAGCGCTTTGGCGAGGGCTCGGCCAAGCCGATTGTTTCGGCCGCGACCTACGGCGTGGGCGGCAATGCGTTTGCGCAGGCTATCGCCGACCCAGTCTCGACGGTGCACTCCAACAAGCCCGAGCTGCTGGTGGTCGACGGTTACAACGTGATCCACTGCACGCCGCGCTACGAAAAGCTCGTGTACGACCATTCCGACGATCCGTATTCCAGCGACGTTCACGATATGGCGCGCACCGCCCTCATTAACGACGTTGCTGCCTTTGCCCAGGGCCGTTACGAGGCCGTGATCGTGTTTGACGGCGCGGGCAATATCTCCAGTGAACGTCCCAACCTGCCGGCCCGCGGCGTGCGCATCGAGTTCTCGCCGACGGGTGTTTCAGCCGATACCGTGGTGCAAAAGCTCTGCATCGAGGCGCGCGAGGAAGGCCGCGCATGCTCCGTGGTATCGAGCGACGGCACGATCCAGGCCGTCGTCATGGGCAAGGGTGTCACGCGCATCTCGAGCCGTATGCTGGTGGACGAGATCAAACAGATCGATAACGACGTTCACGAGGCAGAGGAAGCTCCGCAGATCAAGATGACTCTGGGCAGTCGCCTGAGCCCCGATGCCCTGGCCAAGCTCAAAGCTCTGCGCGGGAGGTAGGGGAGTTGGCGGGGCGATGCTGTCTCGCTAACTCCATTCAGCGATGTCGATCATTCTTTCGAGGCGCCATGTTAGCGCCTCTTTTAGATAAGGCAGTCTCGCTGTAAGAGCGTCGTTTTTGGATAGGATTTCGATTGCCTCGTCAACGAAACCCTCGAGTTTGTCGCCGTCAAACCAGCCCATGTCCTCGACGAGCAACATTTGTTTGGCGGGGCTTGAATGAAATTGTGCGCTGGTAAAACTGTGCTCTCCCGCCCTAAGCTCCTCTAGTGATATGTTGCACCAGAGTGATGAGCCCGAATCGAAGATAGGGGCAGGTCTGCAGGCTAGCGTGTTTACGTTTCGCACAAGGCCAAAGTTACGCCAATGACGATCGTAGTTGGCGATGATGTCGTCGCACACGATCATGCGGTCAAGGGCATCCTTGACGCCTGTCACCCCGAGCTCCTCGCAGTTTGCTACGTATCGCTCGTAGTCGGTTAGTCGTTCATCTGCGTTTGCGTGCTGGTTTACATAGAACGCAGGGACATACTCTTCTTCATCAGTTAAGAAGACATCGCATATGCTCAGGGCGGAAGCGCCCGTGCCCTCGAGCGAGTAAGGCACATAATCGCAGGTGTTTAGGATGCGACGGTGGAGCGTGGTCGCCACCAGCTCGTTATAAGGTTCCTGGTTCAGGTGCGCTCCTGCCTTATGCAGAATTCGACGCCCGCCCTCGCATGTCCAGTACTTTTGAAGATTGCCGTCCGAGGTGTTATCGGGCTTTGCGGCAGCCGCTTTTCCCTCTGGGGCAAAGGGTGCAATGGACAGCGAGACGTCATCAAAGGCGTTATTGAAGAAGTTGATATCCTCCCAGGTGAGACCGGAACCTTGGGGCCTAATCCAATACTGGTCGGATAAGGAGAGGCCGAGATTTCGCTGGACGAGTTCATCGGGAACATCGACTGCGGCTTCTGCAAGCAGGGAGGCTAGCCCAATGCGTGCGAGCGGGATACCGCGGCCGCGCCACCAGATGCGGAAGGAGTCTAGCGATATGGGGCTATTAGGGCCAAATACTCCAATAGGGGCGTGGGCGTAATCGATGTCGGTACCGATGTGGGTAAAGTCTTTTCGCGATGTGCTGTAGACCAGCTGAGCGACTTCGTACGTGCGGTTCATGAGGGTGAACGCGATCTCGCTCTTACCGTGGCCGCGGCGGGGACGTCCCCCCGTTTTGGTCACAGAGCGGAGTCGCGTGTCGACGCTGTCTTTGTCGATGAGCCATACACCAGAAGCCTTGCGGGCCTCAAGTGCTCCGTTTTTTATGAGCTCCTGCACCCTGCGCGGAGTGATGCCGAGCAGCTCGGCGGCTTCTTTGGTAGTAAGCATCGCGAAACCCTTCGCCAGAACGAATAGTTTTATATATAGCAATTGTAATTAAAACTATTCGTTCTGGCGAATGGTTTTAAGATTGAGGGCGCACTGACAGAAATGAACGGGCCTGGTACGCGTTGTTGCTGGATTTTGCATATTTGTATAACGCCGTACGGCCTGTTGCGCCCCGTCCGCAATTCCTTTATTCTTAACTGGCTTCGCGTGAAAGCGCCAAGTGTGCCAGTGTGGCGCAACGGTAGCGCAACTGATTTGTAATCAGTGGGTTGCAGGTTCGATTCCTGTCACTGGCTCCATGAGAGTTTCGGGCTCTGTTCCCTTGTGGGACAGGGCCCGTTTCTATTTATGTCGATAAGTCAGCGTGTTTGGCGCCAACCAAGCTTCAGGTTTGTCTCGATCCGTAACACGAGTGGGCTGAAGACCCTCCTTATAGTTACAGATCGAAACATTGCCAAGGGAAGGCCGATAACATCTCGATCCGTAACACGAAGAGGCTGAAAACCGTTCTTACTGTTACAGAATGAGACGTAAGCGGGGGTTTCTGCGAAACATCTCGATCTGTAACAGATAGGGGAGGAATAACCCTCTTACTGTTACAGGTCGAGACATAGGCCGGGGCGAGGTTGGTCATCGTCATCGAGCGTGGATTATCGGACACACGAGCGTGGAAAATCTTCCGCCTAGTGAATGAGCGTGGATAATCTGCCACTTTGGATTCGATGGCACGGCAAAGTGGGAGATTATCCACGCTCGATTTCAAACGGAAGAAAATCCACGCTCGATTTTGCCTGGGAAGAGCAATCTTCTGTCTGGGCAGCCCCGATCTCGACCTATATATAGGTGCAAATAAGCCGGTATCGAAGTTCGATACTGAAGGTGTACTCTACTACACCAAAGTGTTACCTCGGGAAATGTCACCTCAGTATCCAAAACCACCGTCCTTCATATCCAAACTCAGCAAAACCGCAGGTCAAAGGCATATAGATACGCCCGGCACCGTGTATCTAGAGGTTTTCGTTGACAGCCCCCAAGG
>CAVEET010000021.1:0-2782 GCA_963614835.1 Bulleidia sp.
TCGTCGCAGGCGCGCTCGAACAGCAGCTGCTTGTTCTGGATCACCACGTTGCGATAGGCACCGTAGTTGAGGGCACGGGCTGCCGCGTCGTTTGCCGAGCGCAGGTGCGCGAGCTGCTTGATGAAGGCCGTCAGCTCGTTGGGCGCAGGCTCATCGAGCGCAGGTCGCAGCGCCCAGTCGCCATCGGGGCCGCCCTTTTCGCCGGCAATTCCCCACTCGCTGCCGTAGTAGACGCACGGGATGCCCGGCATGCCAAAGAGCATGCCGTAGGCGGGACGCAGGCAGAACTTGTCGGTAAGGATGCTTGCCAGGCGCGGCACGTCGTGGTTGTCGACAAACGACAGCAGGTGCTTGCCACGGTAGATGCACCAGGGGTCGCCGCCAAACTGACGGTGCAGCGAGTGCGCGATCTCGAACATGTTGACCGAGTTAAAGCTAGAGTACAGGCCCTTGTAGCACTCGTAGTTGGTGCAGGAGTCGAGCATCTCGTCGTTGACGATCTGGTTGTAGTCGCCGTGGAGCGTCTCGCCGATCAGCACAAAGTCGGGCTTGAGCTCACGGGTAAAGGCGTGCAGGCGGCGCATAAAGTCGCGGTCGAGCATATAGGCGACGTCCAGGCGCAGGCCGTCGACGCCAAAGACGTCGGCCCAACGGCGCACGGACTCGAGCAGGTAATCGACCACAGCGGGATTTTGCAGGTTGAGCTTCACAAGCTCAAAATGGCCTTCCCAGCCCTCGTACCAAAAGCCGTCGCCGTAGCAGGAGCCGCCGTCAAAGCTAATGTGGAACCAATCCTTGTAGGGCGAGTCCCACTTACGCTCCTGCACATCGCGGAAGGCCCAAAAGCCACGGCCCACATGGTTAAAGACGGCATCGAGCACCACGCGGATGCCGTGGGCATGCAGCGTCTCGCACACGGCGGCAAAGTCGGCATCCCCACCCAGGCGTCGATCGATATGGCGTAGGCTGCGCGTATCGTAGCCGTGGCTATCAGACTCGAGCGGCGGGTTGATCAGCACAGCGCCAATACCGAATTCTTGCAGGTAGTCGGCCCATTGGGCGATTTTCATGATAGGAGCATCGGGGTTGGGCGCGGCGTTGGCAGCCTGGGCGAGTTCATCCTCGGCAACGGGTGCGGCGTTTTCGCGCGGAGCCCCGCAAAAGCCCAGCGGATAGATCTGATAGAACGTCGTCTCGTATGCCCACATAACAGCCTCCCGGTAAGCTCAACACAACGACATCCATTGTATGCCCAGCTTGTATCCTCTCCCCCAAAATAAGTTGCGGTGGAATAGTTCCTGTCTGGGCCTTCAGAAGCCTTAAACAGGAACTATTCCACCGCAACTGATGAGGGGACGTGATTAGGCGACGGGCTTTGCGCGGCGTATGGCTGGGAACATCACCGTGATGGCGAGGATGACGCCCACGACGGCAATCGCCCCGCCCGCGAAGCCGATCCAAGCGATACCGGGACCCGAAACCACGGCGCCGCCGATTGCGGTGCCCGTGCCAATACCGAGGTTAAACAGGCCCGAGAAGATCGACATGGCGACGGCCGACGAATCTGCCGGCGTGTGCTTGATGAGCTCGGCCTGAAACGCCACGTTAAAGGCCGTGGCGCAGCAACCCCACAGTGCGCAGACGGCAAGCACTGTCACGAGCGACGATGCGGCCGGCCCCATGAGCAGCAGGGCCACCGGCACGCCGGAGAGCGTGATAGCAAGGAACGGAAAACGGTGCCCGTCGAACAGGCGGCTGAACAGCCAGCTGCCCACCAAGCCGGAACAGCCAAACGCCGTCAGCGTCATGGTGATGGCGCCCGCATCGACGTGCGCGACCTGCGCCAGGAAGGGCTCGATATAGCTGTAGCTTGCGTAGTAGCCGGTCGCCATAAAGACCGTGACCGCGTAGAGCGCGATCAGGAACGGGTTCTTGAGCAGCACGGGCAGCTGTTTGACGGTAAAACGCTCACCCGCCGGCATGGCCGGGAACACCGCTGCCTGGTAGACGACCGCGATGGCTGAGAGGCCCCCGACCACGGCAAACGTCATGCGCCAGCCCACGGCCAAGCCAATGGCGCGACCGAGCGGCAGGCCAAAGATCTGCGCGATGGACGAGCCCGTGGCGATCATGCTGATGGCGAGCGCGCCGTGGCGAGTGTCGACCAGGCGCGAGGCCATAATCGAGGCGACTGACCAGAACACGGCATGTGCGCAAGCGACCACCAGGCGCGCGCAGACCAGGATGGGATAGGTCGGCGCCACAGCGGACAGGAACTGACCGAGCGAGAACACGGCCAGCACGCCCAGCAGCATCCGCTTGAACTCAAAGCGCGAGGCGAACACCATAAGCGGCAGCGACAGCAGCATGACGCCCCAGGCATAGACCGAGATCATGATGCCCGCCTG
The DNA here is from genome assembly GCA_963614835.1 of Bulleidia sp. Lineage (GTDB taxonomy): Bacteria > Actinomycetota > Coriobacteriia > Coriobacteriales > Coriobacteriaceae > Collinsella. The sequence continues at coordinate 2,409 of CAVEET010000021.1, forward strand.
GGCCTCGGTGAGCGAGAACGACGCGGCGATATCAGTCAAAAGGCCGATGGGCATAAACTCCGACGTGTTGAACACGAACGCACAGCAGGTGAGCCCGACGAGTGGGAGCCACTGCTTGAGCGTGATGCCGTCTTGCCTTGTCTGAGTCATATATAACGTCTCCAATCGTTTTGAGCGGAGGCGATTATATAGCAACGGCCCCGCATCCGTCAGTACAGATGCGGGGCCGAAAACAATTCGATACACAGAGGTTGCGCCGTCAATTCATAACTAAGCCAACCCCAGCAATATGCCCACCGAATGCACGACAAACGCCACGATCCAGGCAACGGCGACCTGAAACGCGAATACGGCCACGGCATAGCGCGCGCCCA
>CAVEET010000022.1:0-3945 GCA_963614835.1 Bulleidia sp.
TGGCGCTTGCCGATGTCGACGGCGAGGTGCTCGTGGTGTCGCAGTTCACGCTGTTTGCCGACTGCCGCCACGGTCGCCGCCCATCGTTTACCGATGCAGGCGCCCCCGATGTTGCCAACGAGCTCTACGAGTACTTCCTGACGCTCGTTCGCCAAGATGTCGAACACGTGGCGCACGGCATCTTTGGCGCCGATATGAAAGTCGACTTGGTCAACGACGGTCCATTCACCATCGTCCTCGATACCGACAATCTGTAAGCAGCCAAATTAGCTACTTGCGCGTGTTTATAACAGGGTGCTATAGTATTAGAGTTTTGTCTATCTTAGGGGTATTATCCCCTTTTTGAATTGCACCTTCTGGAGGCCCTGTTCATGGAAGAGATGGAAGTCAATCACGTCGACGACATCCACGAGAAGCTGACCGATATGGTGGGCGATCGCGTCAAGGTGAAGGCCAACATGGGCCGCACCCGCGTCGTCGAGCGCATGGGCACCATCAAGAGCGTCCACCCCGCCGTCTTTATCGTCGAGGTCGACGAGCGTCGCGGCCGCAAGTCGCGTCAGTCCTACCAGTATATCGATGTCCTCACCGGGCAGGTCGAACTGTTTGACCCCGAGAGCGGCGAGCATATCTTTACCCCGCTCGGCAACCAGCTCGAGGAGCACTAGCGGTGACCGATCGGTCCCTCACCCTTACCGCGCCGGCAAAGATTAACCTCTACCTGGGGGTTCATACCGAGCGCGATGACCGCGGCTACCATAAGGTCGATTCCCTGATGGCAGCCGTCGGTCTTTCCGATACCGTGACGGTTACGCCGGCACAGGCGTTGACCGTCCAGACGGTTCCGGCATCAGATTTTCCCATGCAAAAGAATACGGCGTATCGGGCTGCGGTTGCTATGGCCGGGCATTATGGTCGCGAGGCAAACATCTGCGTGACGATTGAGAAGCGCATTCCATTGTGCGCCGGCTTGGGCGGTCCCTCGACGGATGCGGCCGCAGTCATTGTCGCCTTGGCGGAGCTCTGGGGAATTGATCGCACCGATCCCGCGCTGGACAACATCGCGCGCGGTATTGGCGCCGACGTTCCCTTCTTTTTGCACGCGAGCCCTGCGTTCTACGTAGGTGGGGGAGACGTGCTGGCAACCGAGTATCCCGCACTACCCGCGACACCCGTCGTGCTGGTCAAGCCGCGCGAGGCAAGAGTTTCGACAATTGAAGCCTATCGACGTTTTGACGAGGCCCCGGTGCCTGCGGACAAGCCCGGCGCGATGGCTTCTGCCTTGCGTTCCGGTGATGCCGAGACGGCATATGCGCTCATCCACAACAACCTGGGTGTCATTTCCGCACAGATGGAGCCGCAGATTCAAACGGTTCTCGATTGGCTGCGTAAACAGGACGGCACCGTTGCTGTAGATGTGTGCGGATCGGGTGCCTGCTCGTTTGCCATTTGCGACACCGCCGCCACGGCCGAAAGGCTTGCCGACGCTGCCCAGCAAAACGGCTGGTGGTCCTGCGCGACGGAACTCGTTTCCGACACGGTTCGCATCGAAGTGCCAAAGAAGTAAAAATTTCTCTAGCACACGACGGAAATCTTTGTTACTATAGTCGAGCTAACGGGTTGTGGCTCAGTTTGGTAGAGCACTGCGTTCGGGACGCAGGGGTCGCTGGTTCAAATCCAGTCAACCCGACCAGAGCATGAGGAGGGACCGCTTCTTGCGGTCCCTTTTTTTAGCTATTGTTGTGATACCGCGATACCCGCGGTATACTCATTCGAGCTTGTCTCGCTGTATTGTGGAGGTCTACATGTTTGGACTGAGGGTTCCTGAGCTCATCATTATTCTCGTCGTTGTCCTGATTATCTTCGGGCCCAAGAACCTGCCGAAGCTCGGCAAGTCCCTCGGCTCTACCGTCAAGAATATCCGCGAGGGTATGGAGGGCGACGATAAGGCCGAGACCAAGCAGGCCGAGGAGGTCGTGGTCGAGCAGTCCGAGGAGGACAAGGAGATCGCTGAGCTCGAGGCCAAGCTCGCTGCTGCCAAGAAGAAGCAGGCAGAGGACAGCGACGCGGACGCAGAGTAGTCCCATCCCTTTGGGGTGAGCACCTGACCGGCTTGCCCGCAGGCTAGCCGGTCTTTTTCGTTTTGTTGACAGTTGATTGTTTGATCAGAGTTGGGGAGATATCCGTATGGACGCAAGCCAGATCGTACTGACCGCTGAGGGCCGCCAGAAGCTCGTCGAGGAGCTCGCTTGGCGTGAGGGCGATTACGCCAAGGAGATCGTCGAGGACATCAAGGAAGCCCGCGCGTTCGGCGACCTTTCGGAGAACTCCGAGTACGATGCCGCTAAGGACAAGCAGGCCCAGAACGCCGCTCGTATTGCCGAGATCCAGGCCATCCTCGCCAACGCTCAGGTTGCTGCCACCACGGGCGATCTGACCGTCTCCATCGGTTCCACAGTATCTCTGATTGATCCCAACGGCGAGGTCATGGAAGTCACGCTCGTCGGTACCACCGAGACCAACTCGCTCGAGCACAAGATTTCCAACGAGTCTCCGGTCGGTCACGCCATCATCGGTCACGGCGAGGGCGACTCCGTCGAGGTCGTTACGCCTTCCGGCAAGACTCGCGTCTACACCATCGCCAAGATCGCACGCTAGACCACGGTCCCGCGTAAAGGTATGTTTTCGCTCCCTGGGACCGAATCCTGGGGAGCGTTTTAGTTTGAGGAGCTAACTTATGGCAGAGAACCAGAACGCCGCCGATCAGGCATCGACGCTCAACGACGAGCGCGCCACCCGCCTGGCCAAGCGCGCCGCCCTGTTCGAGGCGGGCCAGAACCCCTATCCCGAGCACTCTGAGCTTGAGGACTACGTTGCCGATATCGAGGCTAAGTACGCCGAGCTTGCCGATGGCGAGGACACCGAGGACGTCGTGAAGATCGCCGGCCGTGTGGTCGCCAAGCGCGGTCAGGGCAAGATTATGTTCATCGTCGTGCGCGATGCGACTGCCGAGATTCAGCTGTTCTGCCGCATCAACGACATGGACGAGGCTGCCTGGAATACGCTCAAGTCCCTCGACCTGGGCGACATCCTGGGCGTGACCGGCGTGGTCGTGCGCACCCAGCGCGGCCAGCTTTCCGTTGCCCCTAAGAGCGCGACCTTGCTTGCCAAGGCCGTTCGTCCGCTGCCCGAGAAGTTCCACGGTCTTTCCGACAAGGAGACCCGCTATCGCCAGCGCTATGTCGACCTGATCGCCAACGACGACGTTCGCGAGACCTTCCGTAAGCGTTCGCAGATTCTCTCCACCTTCCGTCGCTTTATGGAGTCCGACGGCTACATGGAGGTCGAGACCCCCATCCTGCAGACCATCCAGGGCGGCGCTACTGCCAAGCCGTTCATCACCCACTTCAACGCGCTCGATCAGGAGTGCTACCTGCGTATTGCCACCGAGCTGCACCTCAAGCGCTGCATCGTCGGTGGTTTTGAGCGCGTGTTCGAGATCGGCCGCATCTTCCGTAACGAGGGCATGGACCTCACCCACAACCCCGAGTTCACCACGATGGAGGCCTACCGTGCCTTCTCCGACCTCGAGGGCATGAAGGCGCTCGCCCAGGGTGTCATCAAGGCGGCTAACAAGGCCATCGGCAACCCCGAGGTTATCGAGTACCAGGGCCAGACTATCGACCTTTCTGGTGAGTGGGCCAGCCGTCCCATGACCGACATCGTCTCCGACGTGCTCGGCAAGCAGGTCACCATCGACACGCCGGTCGAGGAGCTTGCTGCCGCCGCGCGCGAGAAGGGCCTGGAGATTAAGCCCGAGTGGACCGCCGGCAAGATTATCGCCGAGATCTACGATGAGCTGGGCGAGGACACCATCGTCAACCCCACGTTCGTGTGCGATTACCCCATCGAGGTCAGCCCGCTTGCCAAGCGCTTTGAGGACGA
>CAVEET010000023.1:0-3474 GCA_963614835.1 Bulleidia sp.
CGCTCGGCAAAGGCGCTCCAAACCGCATCGACGGTGGGAGAGCGGCTGATCGGCGCCTCGTCTACCGTCGTCCTGCCGGTGAGATAGGCAATCTTGGAGCGAATATCGGCAAGCGGTGCGGCAAAAGTGGATGAGCCGGCCGCTAGTGTCTGGTCGATGGCGTTGAGCAGGATATCGGCGTCGTCTGCGGTGATGAGGCCGCCTGCTGCAAACGTGTGCTCGCGGTCGATTGTCCACGAGCTTTCCTCGGTCTCCTGCGCACCGGCAGGGCGAACCTCTTTGATTAAGATGCCACGCTCGAGCAGTTTGTCGCGATCGCGCCGAAATTTGCGCTTATCCGAGTCGATGTTGCCCGAGCCATATCCCAGGTCAGAATCCAAGACGATCTGCTCGGTCGTCAGCGGTTCGGGGGAGCTGTTGAGCACAAAGAAAAGATTGAGGATGCGCTGAGCCGTTTTATCGAAACTGGGCTCCGAATTCCCCTTTTTAATTGTCTCGGTCGTGTCGCTTGCCGTCATAGAGTCCTCGCATGAGAAGGTGGTTTGCTGCCATGATTTTAGTCCGATATGGAGATTAGGCTATATCCTTGTCCGCTCGGGGCGTTAAGATGGCCCGAATTCGGTCGTTTGCGCTTGCTCGGGGTATACTTTCGACTATATACGGTTCTAATGTGCATGCATTGGGCCTATTTGTCGGATTATGGATGTGGAGCGCACATGGCGAACACCCAGAACTATATTAACCACCTGCTGCAGAACACCGGCATTACGCCGGCGTGCAGCGAAGAAGAGCGCTTGGCTGCCGAGGATATCGCTCAGATCTTCCGCAACCACGGCTTTGATCCCGAGGTTCAGGAGTTCAATGCCCCGGCGCCCAGTAGGTTGGCATTTGCCGTTACCGGTATTCTTGCGTTTACCGGTGCCCTGCTGATGGGCATCGGCGGCGGTATCGGCTTGGTCGGCACCTTGCTGGCCATTGTCGGCGCCGTTCTTTACGTGCTCGAGCGCACAGGGCACCCCGTGGTTTCGCGCCTGGGCAAGACGGGCGTGAGCCAAAATGTCATCGCCTACCACAAGGCCTCGGGCCCGCTCGCGTCTCCGCGCAACCGCCCGGTGGTCGTTGTCGCACACTACGACTCTCCCCGTGCTGAGCTGCTCGCCCGCGAGCCCTATGCTTCTTATCGTGCGCTCATCGCCAAGCTATTGCCCGTTGCCACGGTTGCCCCTGCTGCCGTTGCCATCTTGCGCATCCTGCCGCTCCCCGGCGCGCTCAAGGTTCTGCTGTGGATTGTCGCGATCCTCGCTTCCCTCGTTGCACTTGCCAACGCGGCAAACATCATCTCTAACCGCCACATTCTTCCCTATACGTCCGGCGCGGTGTGCAACAAGTCTTCTGTCGCCGCTATGCTCGGCGTTATGGACAACGTTGCTCCCTTCCAGGGCGAAAACGAGTTTCCCGACGATGTTCCGTTCGATACCTATTTTGGGGAGCAGAAGCGTCGTGCCGAGGAAATGGCGCGTGCAGCGGCGGAGTATGCCGCGGCCCAGCAGCAAAACGACTACGGCAACACCATCGAGTACGAAGAGCCTACCTACGCCGAGGACGAGTTCGGTCAGCCGATTGCTCCCGACGCTCAGACCGAGCCCGAACAGGGCGAGGCTTTCGACGAGCAGATCGAGGGCTTTGAGGGTGCGTCTGCCGACGAGACGCTGATCGGCGCCATCGTGCCCGAGGATCAGAATCAGGCTGTCCAGGCCGAAGAGTTCAATGACGAGGTTCCCACTGCCGAGCCGGCGGAGGAACCTGTCGCGGCCGAGCCCGAGCCCAAGCTCTATCGCAATGCCGCCGGCAACATCCGCTTTGGTTCGGATGCCATCCGTGCGCTCGGAATGCTTCCCGAGTCCTGCACGCTCGATTACGAGGAGGGCGAGGAGCCGACGTTTGAGCCCGAGCCTGCCCCCGTCGTGGCTGCGCCTGCGCCCGTTGTCGCTGCGGATGATGAGTCTGCCGCGGTTACCGCTGCCGTTGCCGATCCCGAGGCGGTGTCCGCGATCGATCCCGCGGCAGGACTGGACATTTTGGCTCCCGCCGCGCCGGCGCAAGACGTTGCGGACGAGTCTGACGACGATTACGTTGAACAGCCGAGGCGCGTGTCTTACGAGAGCGATACTGATTTCTCGGCCGAGATTCCCGCGGCAACGCCCCATGCCGACATTGCATCCGCGTTCTCGTCGATTGGCGCCAGCGCTTCCAACTTCTTTAAGGGTGCGCTTGCAAAGGGCAAGAAATTTGTCGACGATTTCGAGGAGAAGCGCGCTGCCGCACGCGAGGCTGCCGAGCAGGAGGCTATCGCTCAGCAGCAGGCAGCCGAGGCGGCACGTGAGCACGCGGCGCAAGAGTTCGAGCAGAACGAGGCTATGCAGTCCGCGCCCGTCGACGCCGCCGAAGCTACAACGTCCTTTGAGTCCCAGCAACCGGCGTCCGCGGATGTTGTTGAGGCGACGACGTCTTTCGAGGCTCAGGAGCACGTCGATAGCACCATGTCGTTTGATGCCGCGCAGTTCGATTCCACGATAACGTTTGAAAAGCAGGGCACCGCGATTGCCGAGCCCCTTCCTGTTTCCGATGAGCAGGGCGACGCGGCAGACGATGACGAGCCTATTGATGCTGCCGAAATCCAAGATGTCGCCGAGGACGAGTCCGTTGAGGCCAACTCTGACGAAGAGCAATACGCGGCAGCCGATCAAGGTGATTCGACCGAGGCCGAGCAGGAGGAAGTGCCTGCGGTTTCCGAGACTCCCGAGACGGATGAGTCGAGGCCTTACTCCACGCAGATTTTCACCATGCCGACCCCGAGTGGTTCCGGTGCCACGGTTGCCAATGTCGCTCCCACTCAGGACGAAACGGTCGATTCCCTTATGGCCCAGATTTCCTCCCAGGCATCGCCGCGTCCGCAGATGAATGTTCCCGATCCGGCGTCGGCACCGTCGCCTGCACCTTCCTCGTCTCCGCTGGCTTCGGTCCCCGATCCGTCGCTGCCGTCCATGAAGCAGGCAAACGTTGCGTCTCGCACGTCGCTGTTCGACCTTCCCGACCCCTCCGCACAGGTCAACGACCCCTTTGCCACCGCTCAGGGTCCCGAACCAACATCGGCACCCGTTGCGCCTCCCAGGCCCGTTGCGTCGGGCGCTCAGCCGATCGAGACCATTTCGGCTCCCGCCCCGGCGGCACCCAAGCCTCGCAAGCGCGGCCTGGGCGGCCTGTTCGGTCGTAAAAAGAAAAACGAACAGGACAGCATGAGTGATTGGCTGGGCGTCGAAGACGATTACGATGCCAAGAAGTCCGGTCGCGGCATCGGTTCGTGGGATAATTTCGAGGACGATAACGATGGCTGGAAGGGCGGCGCTACGTCTTCCGACGGCGCTTCTTCCGAAGATATGCTCTCGGCTGTCGCCTCTATGGGCGATGATGAGC
>CAVEET010000024.1:0-5956 GCA_963614835.1 Bulleidia sp.
GCCTCGGCCTCAAACTCGGCACGCTCCTCGGCGACCTCGTCCCACACGTCCTGGACCGTCTCCCACTCAAAGCCCACGGCCGCTGCCTTGCGCGACACCTTCTGGGCCTGCATCAGCGCCGGCAGATGCGTGGGCACACCGTCGAGCAGGCCCTCGGGCGCAGCCTCGCCTGCCGCCACGGCTTTGTCCTTGGCGGCCTTCTCGGCAAGCTTGACCTCGTCCCAGATCTTGAGTACCTCGTCGGAGTTATCGGCATCCGCATCGCCAAACACGTGCGGATGGCGTCGGATGAGTTTGGCGTCGATATCGCGTGCCACATCGGCCAGCGTAAACTCACCGGCGTCCGCCGCAATCTGCGCATGCAGCACTACCTGCATGAGCACGTCGCCGAGCTCCTCGCGCAGGTGCGCCGCGTCGTCCGCCTCAATGCAATCGAGCGCCTCGTAGGCCTCCTCGATCATGTTCTTGCCGATGCTCTGGTGCGTCTGTTCGCGGTCCCACGGGCAGCCATCGGGCTGACGCAGACGCCAGATGGTCTGCACCAGATGCTGCAGCTCGGCCGACGCGTCGACCAGCGTGGACAGATCGCGCGAGCCCTCGGCATTTTGCTGAGCCATGGTTAGTCCTCCTCCAGGATCACATGACGGAACGCGCCGCCCTCGTAGATGCCGTAACTGTGCGTACCGTCCTTGGGAATGCTCACACTGCCGGGATTGAAGAGCCACAGGCCCGGGTGCGCGGCGCTTGCCTCGTTAACCTTGATGTGCGTGTGGCCGTAGACGAGCGCGGAGCCCTCGGGCAGCGCGGGCGCGTGGTCGACGCTGTTGTGCATGCCGGCGCCAAAGACGTGGCCGTGCGTCAGGAACAGCTCGCGGTCGGCCTCGTCAAACAGCGTGGCATAGTCAGCCATAACGGGAAAGTCGAGCACCATCTGGTCGACCTCGGCGTCACAGTTGCCGCGCACCGCGATGATGCGGTCGGCCAGGGCGTTGAGCAGCGGAATCACACGCTTGGGGGCGTAGTCGCGCGGCAGGTCGTTGCGCGGACCGTGGTAGAGCAGGTCGCCCAGCAGGACGATGCGGTCGGGCTGCTGGGATTCGATGGCGGCGCAGAGGCGCTCGGTCCAGTATGCCGAGCCGTGAATGTCGGAAGCGATAAGGTATTTCATGGTGGTCCTTTCGGGTGGGGTTGATGGGGCTGGGCGTGGCGTGCCGCCGGCCGCGTTACTCAAATCGCAGTGCCGCGCTCTGAGCCGCCTGCATCACGCGTTGGAGCGGCACGTTGTGCTCACGGGCAAGACGGGCGCAATCCTCGTACTCGGGAGCCGCGCGCTCGCTGCTGTCGGGCAGAGTCGCCACCTTAACGGATACCTCGCCCCAAGGCGTCGCCACCTGCTCAAAACGACGCGGCAGACAGACGCGCTCCATAACCTGGCGGCGGATGCCGTTGGTCGTGGTTTCCAAAAAGATGGTCATCTGCAGACGGTCAATGTCCTCGCGGGCGCAGATTACCTGCAGCTGCCAGCCGGGACGACCTTTTTTGCAGTAGAGAGGCAGCCAGTGCACTTCGCGGGCGCCCGCCTCGCGCAAGCGGTCGGCGGCATAGGCGAGTACCTCGGGCGACACATCGTCGATGTCGCACTCTAGCTTGACGATGGTCTCGGGCGCATCGGTCTCACGGGACAGCGGAGATGTACTTCCACGTTGCATACGGTCCGGATCCTTTCCGCACGGGCTCGTTTTATTCACCCAAACGCTAGCACATCGGACGTGGCACAGGCGTGACTTTCGTCCGTCGCCGCCCTCGCCCCTATCCAAACGTGTACGTCAGCCTCCAAACATGTCATTTTTTGTCGGTTTTGGAGGCTGACGTACATGTTTTGAGAGCGCAAGCGAGGCCGCGCCGCGCAGCCTTTCCAATCGATTTCGGCACCCCGCGCGTACGACGCGCCGAGGCTGCACCATTACAATGGAGCGGATTCGCCAAATGCAAAGGAGCCGCTATGCCTATGTGCCCGCTGGTCGATTGCCATACCCACACCTCGTTTTCGGACGGCCATGCCTCATTTGAGGACAACGTCCGCGCCGCTGCCGCCGCCGGCTGCCGCGTCATGGTCTCGACCGACCATCTCACCCTGCCCGCCAGCATGGACGCCAGCTGCGAAGTGCAGGTTGTCGAGGGCGACTTGCCGGCACATCGTCTGGCCTTTGAGGACGCCCGCAAGCTCGCCGCGCAGATTGCGCCGGAGCTCACCTTTATCTACGGTTTTGAATGCGATTGGTACGAGGGCTGCGAGCCTTTGGTTGAGCGCTGGTCAGCGAGCGCCGTGGTGCGCTTGGGCAGCGTGCACTGGATTGGCGACCCCGGCGATATCATGGCCGGTGCCGCGGGTACGGCGGGAACGGAAAACGTCGCTCGCCCCGATACACCCGATTCCCTTTGCGGTTGGATCGACGACGACACCAACCTGCACGTTTGGGAAAACCTGGGGGTACGCGGCGTGTGGGAGCGCTACGTCGACGACTGGTGCCGCGCTTGCGAAAGCTCACTCAACTTTGACGTGATGGCCCATCCCGACCTGGTTATGCGCTTTTCGAAGGAGGGCTTTGCGCCCGATTTTGACCCGGCGCCGTTTTGGGAGCAGATGGCCGAATGCGCCCACGATACGGGTCGCCGCGTTGAGGTCTCGACGGCTGCGCCGCGCAAGGGGCTCGACGATTACTACCCCGCGACCGGGCTGTTGCGTCGCTTTGCCCATGCCGAGGTGCCGATTACTTTTGGCTCGGACGCGCACCGCGCCTGTGATATTTGCTGGAACATCCGCGAGGCCCAGGCCCACGCCTACGACTGCGACTACCGGGCCTTCGATATCCCCCACCCCACCGGCGAATGGGAATCCACGCCCCTCGCCTAGCCATCCCTTCATAAGTTGCGGTGAAATAGGGATTGTTTTGCCTGATGAAGCACTTAAACAGTCCCTATTTCACCGCAACTTCCATGACTCCGTTACACCAACAAAGACTGTCCCAAACGACTAGTCGTTTAAGAACGTCCCCAATGACTAGTGGCGGCGGGCGTTGAGTTCGCCGGCCAGCTCGTCGAGGGTGATACCGTAGCGCTCGAGCGTTACGAGCAGGTGGTAGACCAGATCGCCGGCCTCGTAGCGGATGTGGTCGTGATCGTTATCCTTGCAAGCCATGATGACCTCGCTCGCCTCCTCGGCAAGCTTCTTGAGCAGCTCGTCCTCGACGTCGGTCAACAGACGAGCGGTGTAGCTCTCCTGTGGCGACGCATCGCGACGACCGTGAATCACCTCGGCCAGCCCCGTCAGCGTCTCGCCGATATTTCCATCCTGAACATTTGCGGTGCGCACACCCATAGTTCAATCCTTTCCGTTTTACCGAGCGCCCAACAGGACGCCCGCCTTAGGCGAGTTTCTTAAAGAAGCAGGTACGGTTGCCGGTGTGGCAAGCCGGGCCCGGCGAGTCAACCTTGACCAGCAGCGTATCGCTATCGCAGTCGGCCCAGAGTTCCTTGACCTCCTGCATATTGCCGCTCGTCGCGCCCTTGTTCCAGAGCTCCTGGCGGCTGCGACTCCAAAACCACGTGGTCCCGGTCTTGAGCGTCAGCCCCACCGATTCCTCGTTCATCCAAGCAACCATAAGCACCTCACCGGTGTCATACTGCTGAACAACACAAGGAATCAGCCCCTTGGCGTCGTATGTAAGCTTTGAAGGATCGGTTATCTCTTCCATTTCTCTCCCCAATTTAAACCCCACAGGTCGGCGAGGGTTGTCCAGGTGCCGCAGGTTGCCGCGAAAGAGGAGCGACGCGTACTTTGGTACGCGAGCGACGGTTTGAGCGGCAAGATGCGGTGCCTGGACAAGCCGCAGCGCTAGAAGTCCAACCTGACAGGGATGTCTTGAGAAGCCATATACTCTTTGACTTCGCGAATGCTGAACGTCCCAAAGTGAAAGACGCTGGCTGCCAGCACGGCATCGGCCTCGCCCTCAATCACACCCTCGGCAAAATGCTCGAGCGTACCCACGCCGCCGCTCGCAATCACCGGGATCGGCACCGCGCGCGCCACGGCACGGGTGAGTGCCAGGTCGAAGCCAGCCTTGGTGCCGTCGCGATCCATGCTGGTGAGCAAGATCTCACCGGCGCCGCGACGAGCCGCCTCCTCGGCCCACGCCACCGCATCGATACCTGTGGCGTTGCGACCGCCCGCCGTGAAGACCTCCCACTTGTCGGCTCCGGATGCGCCGGGTAAGCCGACGCGTTTGGCATCAATCGCCACGACCACGGCCTGACTGCCAAACGCCGCGGCAGCTTGGCTAATCAGCGACGGGTCGCGCACGGCGGCAGAGTTAAGCGACACCTTGTCGGCACCGGCCGCAACCATGGTGCGCATGCCCGCCAGGTCGCGAAAGCCGCCGCCCACGGTATAGGGAATGGCCAGCTCCTCGGCCGCGTGCGCCGCCATCTCGATAGTCGTCGTACGGTTGTCGCTCGTGGCGGTAATGTCCAAAAAGACGACCTCGTCCGCACCCTCGCGGTCGTAGGCGCGGGCCAGCTCCACCGGGTCGCCCGCATCGCGCAGGCTCACAAAGTTGACGCCCTTGACCACGCGGCCGTCCTTAACATCCAGACAGGGAATCACGCGTTTGGTAAGCATGGGCTACTCCTCCCCTCGGGCGGCGGCCAGCGCCTGGGCCAGCGTAAAGTTGCCCTCGTAGAGCGCGCGACCGGTAATGGCACCTTCAATCGTGCCCTCACCCACCGCGGCCAGTGCGCGGATATCGTCGAGCGTCGAGATACCGCCCGACGCCACGACGGGAAAGCCCGCGACCTCGGCCACATGACGATACGCCGCCACATCGATGCCCGTCTGCATGCCATCGCGCGCGATGTCGGTATAGACCAGGTGTTTAAAGCCCAGCTCGGTGAGCTGCGCCACGGCGTCGTCGAGCGCCACGCCCGCGCCGTCACGCCAGCCGTTCACCCTGACCTGGCCGTCGCGAGCGGCGATGTCGGCCACGAGCAGCTCGCCAAAGCCGCGAGCCGCCACCTCGGCAAATCCCGGCTCGGTCACCAGCACGGTGCCTAGTGCGATGCGACGCGCGCCGTAGCCGGCCAGCTCGTCGATGCGTGCAAGCGAGCGAACGCCGCCGCCCACGTCCACGGATAGACCGTCGACGCCGCAGATGGCCTCGATCGCCGCCGAGTTGGCAGCGCACGCGTCCTCGTCCTCGCCAAAGGCAGCGGACAGGTCGACGACGTGCACCCAGCTCGCGCCCTGCTCGGCAAAGGAGCGGGCAACAGCCACGGGGTCGTCGGAGTATACCTTGCAGCGGCTCCGGTCGCCGCGCTCCAAGCGCACGACCTTGCCGCCGATCAAATCGATTGCGGGAAACAGAATCATCGGCCAGCCTCCTCGACGATGTTGACGAAGTTCTTAAGGATGCGCTGACCCAGCGCGGAGGATTTCTCGGGATGGAACTGGCAGCCCCACACGTTGCCATGGCGCACGATGCAGGGGAAACTCCGCGTATAGTGCGTGCGTGCCAGCACATCGGCGGCATCGGCGTCGTCGGTCACCGCATAGCTATGGGTGAAGTACATGTTGGCACCCTCGGCAAAACCAGCGAGCAACGGATCGGCCGCGCCGGCGGGCGTCATGTGCACCTGGTCCCAGCCCACGTGCGGCACCTTCAGGCGGCTCGATTCCAGGCGCGTGCACGAACCGCGCATAATACCCAGGCCATCGACCCAGGGACCGCCAGCCTGCTCGGAGGCGTTGCCGTCGGCAACCGCGTCCTCGTTCGCAGGCACGCCCTCGTTGCCGCGCTCAAAAAACAGTTGAAGACCCAGGCAGATGCCGAGCAGCGGAGTCCCGGTGGCGACGGCATCGAGCACCGCGTCCGCCTCGCCGCTCTGGCGCATAAAGGCGATC
>CAVEET010000025.1:0-2551 GCA_963614835.1 Bulleidia sp.
GAGGAGCTGCTCGAGGACATTGGTCAGCGCTATTTTGATATCGCTGACGAGCTGGAACTCACCTATCCCATCCGTGAGGAGTTCGCGGCCTTTGCCGAGCGCGCCCGCTCGGGCGGTTACTCCACCGAGGAGCTCGTGAGCCGCGGCGAGTACTTTACCGCTCGCCTGATGGCCGAGTACCTGGGCCTACCGTTCCTGGACGCCGCGACGGTTGTGGCGTTCCATCACGACGGTACGCTCAGCATGAATCGCACCTCCGAGCTGGTGCAGGAGTACGGTCAGCAGGGCGGCTTTGTTATGCCCGGTTTCTACGGCGCGACGCGTGAGGGCCAGATCAAGCTGCTCGACCGTGGTGGCGGCGATATTTCCGGCTCAATCCTGGCCAAGTGCCTGGGCGCCGACCTGTACGAGAACTGGACCGACGTTTCGGGCTTCTATTCTGCCGATCCTCGCATTGTGCCCGAGGCTCAGCCCATTGCGCGCGTTACCTACGAGGAGCTGCGCGAGCTTTCGTACATGGGCGCAAGCGTCCTGCACGAGGAGGCTGTGTTCCCCGTGCGCGAGGCAGGCATTCCGCTGGTCATCAAGAACACCAATGCGCCGCAGGACCCCGGCACCATCATTAGCGAGACGGCTGATGAGGGCGAGGCGGAGCCCATCATTACCGGTGTGACCGGCAAGCGCGGTTTTGTCGCCATCAACGTTGCCCGCGACCGCACCAAACCCCGTGTCGGTTTTATGCGCCGCGCGCTTTCGGTCTTCGAGCGCTATGACGTTTCCGTCGAGCACATGCCCACCGGTGTCGACCGCTTTGGCGCCGTGGTACAGGAGCAGGATGTGCACGACTCGCTGTACTCGCTCGTGGGCGACATTCAACAGGAGGTCGAGCCGCTCGAGATCGAGGTTGTCGAGGGCTTGGCGCTCATCGCTACCGTTGGCCGTAACCTGCGCGGCCGTGCAGGTATCTCGGGCCATCTGTTTGGCATGCTTGGTCAGGCCGGCGTGAGCGTGCGTATGATTTCGCAGAGCTGCGACGAGATCAACATCATTATCGGCGTCGAGGAGAAGGACTTTGACCTGGCGATTCAGACCATCTACCGTGCCTTCTCCGATGAGAACGGCATTGTGAAGGTCTCCGATCTGGAGCCCGCCGAGCCGCTCGAGCCCGCCCTGGCCGCACTCCGCAAGTAGCTGCCATCCCGGTGATTTTTTTGGACATGTCTCATAAATCTACGGCGGGGCGTTTCGTTTCGGTTTCGTTTCGACGGGGCGGGTTTCGTGTCCGCCCCGTTCTTGTATACACTGGCAACAATAATCAGCCTGCTCGGCGTGCGGGCAAAAGCCAAAACCTTTAAAGGGGGAAGCATGAAACAGTACACGGTTGCTATTTTGGGCGCGACGGGAGCCGTGGGCACCCAGATGCTCGAGTGCCTCAACGAGCAGGAGTTCCCGGTCGGCAAGCTCAAGCTGTTGGCAAGTGCACGCTCCGCGGGCAAGACCGTTGAGTTCCGCGGCGAGCAGATCGTGATTGAAGAGGCTTGCCCTGAGGCCTTTGAGGGCTGCGACATTGTGCTCGGAGCCGCCGGCGACGATATCGCGAAGGAACTGCTGCCCGAGGCCGTCAAGCGCGGCGCCGTCGCGGTCGACAACAGCCATGCCTTCCGTATGGATCCCGAGGTGCCGCTGGTCGTGCCCGAGATCAACGCCGATGACATTAAGTGGCACCACGGCCTGATCGCCAACCCCAACTGCGCGACCATCATCGGCCTGGTTCCCACCTGGCCGCTGCACCAGCTTGCCGGCGTAAAGCGTATGATCGTGTCCACGTATCAGGCAGCTTCGGGCGCCGGTGCCCCCGGTATGGCCGAGCTCGAGGCTCAGCTGGCCGCCCTGGGCCGTGGCGAGGAGATTCCCGAGCCGCGCGCGTTTGCCGCCCAGCTCGCGAGCAACCTGATTCCGCAAATTGGCGGCGTCAAGGAAGAGGGCTTTACCTCCGAGGAGATGAAGCTGCAAAACGAGGGCCGCAAGATCATGCACCTGCCCGAGCTGCGCGTGAACTGCACCTGCGTGCGCGTGCCCGTGCTGCGTTCGCACTCCGAGAGCATTACGCTCGAGTTTGAGCGCGATATTACGGTGGAAGAGGCCCGTGCTGCGCTGGCTGCTGCTCCCGGCGTCAAGCTGGTTGACGATATGGCTGCCGAGGATGCACACGACCGCTTCCCCATGCCGATGGACACGTCCGACCAGGACCTGATTTGGGTCGGCCGCGTGCGTCGCGACATCTCGAACCCCGAGGCTGCACGCGGCATCACCTTCTGGTGCTGCGGCGACCAAATCCGTAAGGGCGCGGCAACCAACGCCGTCCAGATCGCTAAGCTGCTCTGCGAGTAGTGTGACCTGTCCGGCGGGGGCCGGGCTTAGTTTTCAGAACGTCCTCGACCATGTGTGGCGCCTTGTCCTGCTCCTTCGGAGCTGCGGACAAGGCGCCACACTGGTCTGACGCTCCTATTTGGCAAGGTGTTTTTTAGAATCCATTTTGCGCTCGGCCTCG
>CAVEET010000026.1:0-3471 GCA_963614835.1 Bulleidia sp.
CAAGCACATCTACAGCGACATCGACCTCAAGCTCTACCGAGGCGAGCACGTGGCGCTCGTCGGCCCCAACGGCGCCGGCAAGTCCACGCTCATGAAGATCCTCGCCGGCCTGGAGCCGCCCACCACCGGCACCCGGGACCTGGGCACCAACGTCGGCGTCGCCTACTATGCCCAGCACGCGCTCGAAGGCATGACCGAGTCCAACACCGTCCTGCAAGAGATCGACACCGTCACGCCCAAGTGGACCGTGCCGCAGCAGCGCAGCCTGCTGGGCGCCTTCCTATTTAGCGACAACGATTCCATCGAAAAGCAGGTCCGCGTCCTCTCTGGCGGCGAAAAAGCGCGTCTGGCACTGGCCAAGATGCTCGTGGCCCCCGAGGCGCTCCTGTGCCTGGACGAGCCCACCAACCACCTGGACATCGACTCGGTGGACATGCTCGAAAACGCCCTGCAAAACTTCCCCGGCACCATCGTGCTGATCAGCCACGACGAGCACCTGGTGCGCGCCGTTGCCAACCGAGTGATCGACATCCGCGATGGTAAGGTCACGGTCTACGACGGCGACTACGACTACTACCTCTACAAGCGCGAGGACCTCGCAGCCCGCGCCGCCGCCGAAGCAGCAGGGGAGAGTACGCCGGCCGCGACCAAGTCCGCTAAGGTCACCGCAGCCCAGCCCGATACGCCCGCCGCTGCTTCCAAGCCTGCCGAGGGCAAAAAGACCAAGGAGCAAAAGCGCGCCGAGGCCCAGGCCCGCGCTGCGCTCAACAAAAAGCTCAAGGGCGTGCGCAACCAGCTCAAGAAGATCGAGGCTGAGCTCGACAAAAAACGCGCCCGCTATGACGAGCTTATGGAATTGATGGCCAGCGAAGAGCTTTATGCCGATCAGGACAAGTTCAACGCCGCGCTGGGGGAATATAACGGCCTTAAGCAAGAGCTGCCCAAGCTCGAGGACGAATGGCTGGAGCTTTCCACCCAGATCGAAGAGGAGACCGCGCGTGAACTCTCGTAAGGCCGCTGCCGTGGCGATGAGCATCATCGCCATCGCCTGTCGCATCTGCGGCATTTTTATGAGCGCGATGACCGTGCTGCTGTGCTTTAGCGGCCTCACCGCCAAGCTGCAGATCGTGGGCTTTGTCGTTGAGCTTTCGCGTGCGTTGCCGAGCGCCATCGCCGGCTACGGCGTCATCACATCGCCCTTCGGCGGTGTGTTCCGCCTGGATTACGCCATCGTGGCCGTTATCCTCTTTGTGGCCGACTACCTGCTCACGCGCGCCTCGCGTCGCGTTCGCTAGGGGAGTGACATGTCCAGCAGCTACCTCATGAACCTGCTCGCCAGCGCCGCCGCCGTCATCGTTGGCATCGTCATCCACGAAAGCGCGCACGCCGCCGCAGCATGGGCGCTCGGC
Source organism: Bulleidia sp. (assembly GCA_963614835.1). Lineage (GTDB taxonomy): Bacteria > Actinomycetota > Coriobacteriia > Coriobacteriales > Coriobacteriaceae > Collinsella. The sequence continues at coordinate 1,410 of CAVEET010000026.1, forward strand.
GACAAGACGGCCCGTTCGCGCGGCCGCGTCTCACTCAACCCGCTCAACCACATCGACCCGTTCGGCACCATTCTCCTGCCGCTGCTGATGCTCGCGGCCGGCGGCCCGGTGTTCGCCTTCGCCAAGCCCGTGCCCGTGTTCCTCAACAACCTTAAGCACCCCAAGCGCGACGAGGTCCTGGTGAGCGCGGCCGGCCCCGCATCAAACATCGCGCTCGCGTGTCTCGCGGCCGTCCTCATGCATGCGGCATACGGCAACCTCTACGCCAGCATGTCCTTTGCCGTGGCCTCCCAAATCATGAACTTCGGCGCCACGTTCATCGTAGTCAACCTGTCGCTCGCGTTCTTTAACCTTATCCCGATCCCGCCGCTCGACGGCTCGTCAATCATCGTGCCCTTCCTTAAAGACAAGGCGCTCGCCAACTACTACCGCCTGCAGCAATACGCCATGCCCATCCTCATCCTGGTTCTCTACCTGCTGCCCATGTGGACCGGCATCGATGTGATCGGCCGCTATTTCGACGTTACCGTGTATCCGCTAGCTGAGCAGCTGCTCAACTTCGCAATCGCCGGCATCTAAGGTAAACTTACAGGTCGACCGTGTAAAACGGTCGCAACATGCACCCAAACCGCGCCGCGAAGGCGCCGTCAAAGGAGGTCGAAGATGTCGTATCGCGTGTCGACGCAGGTCTACAGCGGACCGTTCGACCTGCTGCTGCAGCTGGTAACCCGCCAAAAAGTAGATATCGGCGCCATTTCCATCAGCGAGGTGGCCGAGCAGTACCTTGCCGAGGCCGAGCGCATCGAGGCGCTAGACCTGGACGTGGCGAGCGACTTTTTACTAGTTGCGGCAACCCTTTTGGACATCAAGGCCGCCTCGCTGGTGCCCCAGGAAACCCCGCGCAAGACAGACGACGATGACGAGGACGACGAAGACCTCGAGGAACTCAGTGCACTCGACGGCGACGCCCTGCGCGAGGTCCTGATTCAGCGCCTGATTGCCTACAAGCAGTTTAAGGGCGCGGCGGCCGCCCTTGGCGCGCGCATGCAGGCCGAAAGCCGCATGCATCCGCGCGTGGCCGGCCCCGACCCCGAGTTTTTAGGCCTTATGCCCGACTACCTGGCCGGCATTACGCTGCGTGGCCTTGCCGTCATCTGCGCCGACTTGGACGGCAAGCGCCAGACCTTCCTGCTGGAGGCCGAGCACGTGGCACCGCATCGCGTGCCGCTCGACCTGACTGTGGCCTCGGTCGACCGCTTTACCATGGCGCACCAAACCTGCACCTTCCGCGAGCTGCTGGACGGCGACGCCACCACCGAGCAGCTCGTCGTCACCTTCCTGGCCATGCTCGAGCTCGCCAAGCGCGGCTCGCTCACGCTGAGCCAGGACGAGATCTTCGGAACCATTCAAATCAACCGCGTCGAGGGCGCCGAGGCATACGTGCCCGGCGAGGGCCCCGAGCTCACCGAATAGGAGCGACCAACCATGTCAACCCTTTCCACGCTGGAGGCAAACAGCCTCAAAGGTGCCCTCGAGGCGCTGCTGCTGGTGTCGAGCGACCCCGTGAGCGCACCCGCGCTGGCAGGTGCGCTGGATATCGCCCCGGGCGAGTGCGCGTCGCTTTTGGCCGAGCTCAAAGTTGAGTATGAAGAGGCCAACCGCGGCTTTCAGCTGCGCGAGGTTGCCGGTGGCTGGCGCCTGTTTACGCACCCCGCCTACCACGACGTGGTCGAGGCCTATGTGCTGAGCTGGGACACGCAAAAGCTGTCGCAGGCGGCGCTCGAGACCTTGGCCGTCATCGCCTACCACCAGCCCGTCACGCGCGAGGTGGTCAAGGGCATCCGCGGCGTCAACTCCGACGGCGTCATCGCGTCGCTCGTGGACAAGGGCCTGGTGCGCGAGCTCGGCCGTGACCCCCAGCGCGGTCAGGCCATCATCTACGGCACGACCAACGCCTTCTTGGAAAAGTTCGGCCTGCGTTCCACCCGCGACCTGCCCGATCTGGAGCAGTTTGCCCCTGACGAGCAGTCGCGCCAGTTTATCCGCGAGCGCCTGAGCGGCC
>CAVEET010000027.1:0-4828 GCA_963614835.1 Bulleidia sp.
GGCATGTAGGTGTACTCGATAACGATGGGCTTCTCATCGGCCTGACGCACGCGCACGATGTGATAGGCAAAGTCATCCTCGGCAATTCCCAGCTGGGCTGCGATGTCCGCTGGTGGATTAACAATCGAGAAATCATAGACCACCGAGGTCACCTTCTCCCCGCGGTGCTCATACGAAAAGCCCTGGGCACGGTCGTTTTTGCCCTGGAAAAACGCCTGGCCGGGAAGCCCCGCCGTGTCCTTAACGTAGGTACCCGATCCACGACGGCTGGTAATTAGACCTTCCTCGGTGATTTGCTCGATAGCTCGTTTGACAGTGATTTTGGAAACGCTATAGAGCTCACAGAACTCAACGACGGTGGGAAGCTTGTCGCCCGGTTTAAGAGCGCCATCCTCGATACTTCGACGAATATCTGCAGCTATCGCCTCGTATTTGGGAATCATGGAACCTCCTTTCCGACATATATGAATACAAAAAGTAAGTATAACCCTCAACAGGGCATCCATATTACTTTTATCTAAGAAGTTCGAGAAAGAAAAAAGAAAAAGACGCTTTACTTTTAAAATTAGAGCGCTATAGTTTAAGCAACGAACGGAATCCTTCCGCACAACAGGATCGACCGTTTGGGGACGGTTTTGTTTTGGCGGGTTGGATATCGGTATGGCCGGTGCGCGCCCGCGCCGGATAACCTGCCAAAGCAAACCCGTCTCCAACCGGAAGCTCTAGAACACGAAAGCGAGGACTTTGATGGCACAGTATCAGCTGCCCAACGACTTCTTCTTTGGCGCTGCTATGTCCGGCCCGCAGACTGAGGGTCAGTGGAACCAGGGCGGCAAGCTCGAGAACCTGTGGGACACCTGGTCCATCCAGGATCTGGGTTCGTTCTACAACCGCGTTGGCTCTTACGCCGGCAATGACTTTATGGCCAAGTACCAGGAAGACCTTCGCATTTTGAAGGACTTGGGTCTGGATACCTATCGCACTTCCATCCAGTGGAGCCGTCTGCTCGATGCCGACGGCAACCTCAACGAGGAAGGTGCCGCGTGGTATCACGAGTTGTTCCGCGCCTCTCGCGAAGCCGGCTTGGAGCCGTTTGTCAACTTGTACCACTTTGACATGCCCACCTACCTCTTTAACCGTGGCGGCTGGGAGAGCCGTGAGGTTGTCGAGGCTTACGCACATTACGCCGACGTCGCCTTCCACGAGTTTGGCCAGGAGATTAAGTACTGGTTCACCTTTAACGAGCCCATCGTCGAGCCCGAGCAGCGCTATCAGGAGGGCGTGTGGTTCCCGCAGCTCCACGACTTCAACCGCGCCCGCACCGTGCAGTATCACATCTCGCTGGCACATGCGCTGGCCGTGGCCAACTATCGTCGCGCCTATGACGAGGGCGCTATTCGCGCCGATGCCAAGATCGGCATGATCAACTGCTTTACCCCGGTCTACACCAAGGAGAACCCCAGCGAGGCGGACCTCGAGGCCGTGCGCATGACCAGCGGCATCAACAACCGCTGGTGGCTCGACCTCATCACCAAGGGCGAGCTTCCTGCCGACGTGCTCGACAGCCTGGCCGAGGGCGGCGTTAAGCTCCCGTTCCGCGCCGGCGACCAAGAGATCCTTAAGCAGGGTGTTGTCGACTGGCTCGGCTGCAACTACTACCACCCCACGCGTGTTCAGGCGCCGGCGAGCAAGGTCGACCAGTACGGCCTGCCGCACTTTGCCGACGAGTACGTATGGCCCGACGCCGTTATGAACGAGAGCCGCGGCTGGGAGATCTACCCGCAGGGCCTCTACGACTTTGGCATGGACTGCGCTAAGAACTACCCCGATCTTGAGTGGTTCGTTTCCGAGAACGGCATCGGCATCATGGACGAATACAAGAACCGTGACGCCGAAGGAACCATCCAGGATGACTACCGCGTCGACTTTGTACGTCAGCACCTGGAGTGGGTGGCCAAGGCCATCGACGAGGGCGCCAAGTGCCGGGGCTATCACTACTGGGCCGTCATCGATAACTGGTCTTGGGCCAATGCCTTTAAGAATCGTTACGGCTTTGTCGAGGTCGATCTCATGGACGGCTACAAGCGCCGCCTTAAGAAGTCGGCGGCCTGGCTCAAACAGGTCGCCACGACCCACGTGGTTGATTAGCGACCGGGCGAACGCCCAGACCGCGCGCCGCCGCGCGCAACACATGGCACATCTGGTGGCAGAGGGCGACAGACCACCGTGCGCATAGGAAAAGGCCGGATTTGAAAGTTAGGAGCAATCATGGCCAGTGACAACGGAAAGAGCTTCCTCGACAAGTTTGCCGAGGTCTCTGCGAAGGTGGGAAACCAGGTTCACCTGCGTTCCCTGCGTGACGCCTTCGCGACCATCACGCCGCTCTATATCCTTGCGGGTATCGCGGTTCTTATTAACAACGTCGTGTTCCCTCTGTTCCCGCTCGATGCGGCGGGCCTTGCCAACCTTCAGACGTGGGGCTCGGCAATTACGCTGGGCACCCTCAACGTCTCTGCCATTATCTTGGCCGGATTGATTGGCTACAGCCTCGCCAAGAACAAGCGTTTCGATAACCCGCTCGCTTGCGTGGTCGTCGCCATCTCTGCCTTCGTCATCATGATGCCGCAGCAGATCACCGCCTCGCTTGCCGCCACGAGCCCACTGCTCACCGACAAGATCACCTCCGCCGAGGTCACGGGCGCCCTTTCGACTGCCAACACCGGCACCAACGGTCTGTTCTCGGCTATTATCATCGCCCTGCTTTCCGTCTCGCTCTTCATCAAGATTTCTGGCGTCGAGAAGCTCAAGGTTAAGCTGGGCGAGGGCGTGCCTCCCGCGGTCTCCAACTCCTTCAACGTCATGATTCCGATGCTGCTTAACCTCGCGGTCTTCGCTCTTGCCGCAGCCCTGCTCGCCGTGTGCGCCGGCACCGATCTGTGCACCATCATCTCCACGTGCATCTCCAACCCGCTCAAGAGCATCATGAACGCCGGTCCGTGGGCTGTTATCCTCATCTACACCCTTGCTAACCTGCTGTTCTGCGTCGGTATTCACCAGTCCACCATCTCTGGCGCTACCGTCGAGCCGATCCTGACCATGCTCATCGTCGACAACATGGCTACCTTTGCCGCCGGTGGCACCATCCAGCCCGATCACTACATGAACATGCAGATCGTTAACAGCTTCGCCCTCATCGGCGGCTCGGGCTGCACCCTCATGCTCCTGCTCGACACGCTCCTGTTCTCCAAGAACAAGGCTTCCGAGACCGTTTCCAAGATGGCTATCCTGCCTGGTCTGTTCAACATCAACGAGCCGGTTATCTACGGTTACCCCATCGTGTACAACCTGCCGCTCATGATCCCGTTCGTTCTTCTTCCCGATCTGTTCATCGGCATCACCTATGGCCTTACCTGCGCAGGCATCATCAGCCCCTGCATCGCCCAGGTGCCCTGGACCATGCCTCCCGTCATCAATGCCCTGCTCGCTACGGGCTTTGACTGGCGCGCCGGCGTGTGGCAGGCTATCGAGATTGTCATTGGCATGGCCGTCTACCTGCCCTTTATGAAGATTTCCGAGAAGGCAATCGCCAAGCAGGAGGCTTTCGCCGAGTAGAACGCCTAACGTTCGTCTCTTTCACCTTTGCGGGCGCCGGTACGCGGTGCCGGTGCCCGCAGCTCTCTCCCTTGTGTAAAGATGCAGGGGGGTGGGCACAATAGCCGCAAGGAATAAAACCAGTTGTCGTCTGCGCGCCGCGCAGTTATAAGGAGGAAACCATGAAGAAGATCATGCTCTGCTGCAATGCCGGTATGTCCACGAGCCTGCTGGTCCAGAAGATGCAGGCCGAGGTTGCAAACCGTGGTCTGGATATTGAGGTCGAGGCTCGTCCCATGAACGAGGCCCACGATCACCTGGACGAGTGCGACATGTTGCTGCTTGGTCCGCAGATCGGCTACACCAAGGGCGATTTTGAGAAGGAGGCCGCCGGCCGCTTCCCGGTTGAGGTTATCAACATGGTCGACTACGGCCGCATGAACGCTGCCGGCATCATCGACCACTGCGTCAGCGTGATGGGCTAGGTGCTCTGCATGGAGGATATGAACGAACTGCAGATGACCTGCTTTGAGATCATCAGCTACGTCGGTACCGCCAAGAGCATGTACATCAATGCCGTGCAAAAGGCCAAGGAGGGCGATTTTGACGCCGCCGAGGAGCTTATCAAGCAGGGCGACGAGGCCTATAACGGTGGCCACGATGTTCACATGGGGCTTCTGAAGAAGGAGGCCAACGGCGAGCGTAACGGCGAGGCCCCGTTGATTTTGCTGCATGCCGAGGACCAGATGGCCGGCACCGAGACCATGCGCGTCATGGCGACGGAGCTCATCGAGGTTCACAAGCAGCTGCAGGCACTTCAGGCCTAGTCGGCGTTATCGCCGCGACGGACCGTGCGGTCCAACAGACAACATAGTCCCTTTGACGGGCGCCGGGAGCCTCCGCCTCCCGGCGCCTTTATTTTTGGGGATGGTCTTGCGCGGCCTGTTGGGCAGCCAATTGCGTTACCCCAGATAAAACCTGCCAAAACAAACCTGTCCCTTTTTGGTAGGTTTTTGCCTTGAGAGCGGTACCATACAGGCAATGTTTAAACGAGAAAGGTGGGCTCCCATGGAACCTAAGCAGTACTACATCGGCATCGACGTCGGCGGCACTTCGGTTAAGGAGGGCCTGTTCGACGAGGACGGCAACCTGCTTGCCAAGGCCAGCGTGCCCACGCCTCCTATCGTTGACGCTGCGGGCTTTGCCGCGGTGACCGAGGCTATCGACCAGGTGGTCG
>CAVEET010000028.1:0-3584 GCA_963614835.1 Bulleidia sp.
CCGTCATCCGTGCCATCAACGCCGGCCGCGTGGCTTCGGCAAACATCGACCGCTACCTGGGCTTTGACCACAAGATCAAGCTCGACGTGGAGCTGCCGACCGTGCAGTTTAAGGGCAAGCACGAGTGCGGCCGCTGCGAGCTGGGCGAGCGCGAGGCCGGCGAGCGCATTCACGATTGGAATCTGGTCGAGCAGGGTCTCACCGAGGAGGAGGCGCGCCAGGAGGCGAGCCGCTGCCTGCGCTGCGACCACTTTGGCTTTGGCGCGTTCCGCGGAGGGAGGAACCTGGAATGGTAGAGCTCAACAAAACCACCGTCGGCGACAACAGCGAAAACGGAGCGCACAACATGGTCAAGCTCACTATCGATAATTGCGAGGTCGTGGTACCCGAGCACACCACGATCCTGGACGCGGCCAAGTCCGTCGGCATCCAGATTCCCACCCTGTGCTACCTGCGCGATCTAAACGAGATCGGCGGCTGCCGCGTGTGCGTGGTCGAGGTTGAGGGCTGCGACCAGCTGGTTGCCGCCTGCAACAACTACGTGCTCGATGGCATGGTGGTCCACACCAACAGCCCCAAGGCCCGCGAGGCGCGCCGCACCAACGTGCAGCTGCTGCTTTCGCAGCACGATTCACGCTGCACGAGCTGTGTGCGCAGCGGTAACTGCAACCTGCAGACCATTGCCAACGACCTGGGCATTTTCTATCTGCCGTATCAAAGGCATTTGGCGGGCGAGGGCTGGGATTTCGATTTCCCCATCATCCGCGAAAACGACAAGTGCATTAAATGCATGCGCTGCATCAAGGTGTGCGAGAGCGTACAGGGCCTAGGGATTTGGGACCTGACCAACCGCGCCACGCATACCGCCGTGGGCACCCGCGGGCGCGTGCCGATCGGCAAGACCGATTGCGTCGCGTGCGGCCAGTGCATCACGCATTGCCCGACGGGCGCGCTGCGCGAGCGCGACGACACCGAGACCGTGTTTGACGCGCTCGCTAATCCCGACAAGATCGTGCTGGTGCAGATCGCGCCTGCCGTTCGCAGCGCCTGGGGCGAGGAACTCGGCATTCCGCGCGAGGAGGCAACCGTCGAGCGTCTGGCTTGCGCGCTGCGCCGCGTGGGCTTTGAGTACGTGTTCGATACCGATTTCTCGGCCGACCTCACCATTATGGAGGAGGGCTCCGAGCTGCTCGAGCGCCTGGGCGCCGCCGCTAAGGGTGAGGGCGACAGCCGCGGCTGGCCCATGTTTACGAGCTGCTGCCCGGGCTGGGTGCGCTTTGTGAAGGCACGTTACCCCGAGTTTGTCGACAGCCTGTCCACGTCAAAGTCGCCGCAGCAGATGTTCGGCGCTATCGCCAAGACCTACTACGCCAAGGTGCTGGGCGCGGAGCCCGAGCGTCTGTTCGTGGTGTCCGTTATGCCGTGCACGGCCAAGAAGGCCGAGTGTGCGCTGCCGAGCATGATGGGCGAGGGCGGCGCGCCCGACGTGGACGTTGCGCTGACGGTGCGCGAGATGGTGCGCATGATCCGCGCGAGCCACGTGAGCGTTGACACGCTGGTCGAGGAGCCGCTCGATACGCCGTTGGGCTTTGGCACGGGCGCGGGTGTGATCTTTGGTGCCACGGGCGGCGTGATGGAGGCCGCCGTGCGCTCGGCATATTACCTGGTGACGGGCAAGAACCCGGATGCCGACTTCTTCACTGACGTGCGCGGACTCGAGGGCTGGAAGGAGGCCGTGGCCGATATCGACGGTACCAAGGTGCGCGTCGCCGTGGCGCACGGGCTGGGCAACGCCGCCCGTCTGCTCGACGCGATTCGCGACGGCCGCGTGAGCTATGATTTCGTTGAGGTCATGGCGTGCCCGGGCGGCTGCGTCGGTGGCGGCGGTCAGCCCATCCACGACGGCTGCGAGCTGGCAGCCGAGCGTGGCCAGGTGCTCTGGGGCCTGGATGCCGCTGCGGACATTCGCTTCTCGCACGAGAATCCCGATGTCCAGGCGTGCTACCGCGAGTTCTTGGGCGAGCCGCTCTCGCCGCTGGCCGAGGAGCTGCTGCATACCGACCATCACGCATGGACGATGCCCAACGAGGGGGTGTGCTAACGATGCGCGCGTTTAATGTTGAGCTGTCGCGCCGGGGGTTTGCCTCGGCGCTCGCCGCGGGCGCGTTGTCGCTTGCGCTGGCTGGCTGTGGCGGCGGGACTGCCGGTGCCGGGTCCGCCGCGGGCTCGGCTGCTGGGAAGGCCGCCGCGGCCGCCGCGGAGCCCGTCGAGGTACACGTCGCCTCGCTCAAGGGCCCGACGCCGATCGGTCTGGTGCAGTTTATGGACCAAACAGCGAGCGGCGAGACGGATAACGAGTTCGACTTTGCGATCAGCGCCGCGGCCGACGAGATCGTGCCCAAGGTCATTCAGGGCGATATCGATATCGCCCTGGTGCCCGCCAACGTGGCGAGCGTGCTCTACAACAAGACCGAGGGCGCGGTGCAGGTCATCGACATCAACACGCTGGGCGTGCTGAACGTGGTGACGGGCGACGCGAGTGTGACCTCATTTGGCGATCTGGCGGGCCATACCGTCTATATGACGGGCAAGGGCACCACGCCGGAGTACGTCATGAACTACCTGCTGGAGCGCGCGGGCCTGACCGGTTAGGTGACGCTTGAGTTTAAGAGCGAGCCCACCGAGGTGCTGTCGGCCCTGCTTGCCGACCCGTCCGCCGTGGGCGTGCTGCCGGAGCCGTTCAAGACCGCTGCCATCGCCAAGAGCGAGGGCAAGCTGTCGGCACCGGTGAGCCTGACCGATGTGTGGGACGAACTGGCGGGTGACACGGGCTCCCGTTTGCTGACGGGCGTGACCGTGGTGCGCCGTGCCTTTGCCGAGGAGCATCCCGAGACCGTGGCGGAGTTCTTGAGCTGCCATGCGGCGAGCGTGAAGGCCGTGAACGCGGCGCCGGCGGACTGGGCGCAGGCCGTGGTCGATGCAGGCATCGTGGATAACGCCACGATTGCCGAAAAGGCGATTCCCGGGTGCATGCTCGTGTGCCAGACGGGGAAGGATATGAAGGCGGCGCTCGGTGGGTACCTGCAGGTGCTGGCCGATGCGGACGCGAGCGCCGTGGGCGGCAAGCTCCCGGCTGACGATTTCTACTACATGGAGTAGCCCGTGCGTGCGTTTGCTCGGCAAATGACAGAGCGTATGAAGGCGGTGGCGGCAGCAGGTGCCGTTGCCGCCTTTTGGCTTGCCGTGTGGGTGCTGATGGCGGGTTTCGTGGCGCAGCCGTTGATTTTGCCGGGGCCGGGCGCCGTCGTGGTGGCGTTGCTGCGACTGGTATGCGATGTCGGCACATGGGCGATTCTGGCAGGCTCGGGTGCGCGAATCTTGGGCGGGCTGGCGCTTGCCGCGGTGTGCGGCGGCGTACTGGCGGGAGTCTCGGTGCGATCGCTGACGTTTGCCCGCTTGGTGGCGCCGGCGCTTTCGTTTGTTAAGGCGACACCGGTTGCCTGCGTGGTGGTCCTGCTGCTCATTTGGTTGGGGTCGGCGCGCGTGAGCATTGCGGCGGTCTTTTTGATGGCGCTGCCGGGCGT
>CAVEET010000029.1:0-11746 GCA_963614835.1 Bulleidia sp.
CCGAGTTCGACCGCGTGTTCAAGGAGGGCCAGCTCGCCGACTTCCCCGAGAAGCACGTTGAGCTGACTGTTAACGACGAGGGCCAGATCTACCTCGCCGGCCTGCTCAAGGACTTGGGTCTTTCGGCGAGCGCCGGCCAGGCTCGGCGCGATATCGACGGCGGCGGCGTCAAAATCAACGGCAAGGCCGTGGTCCCCAAGAGCTATAACATCGATCCCAGCGCCCTCAAGCTGGGCGACACCCTTTCTGTGGGTAAGCGCAAGGGCTTCAAGTTGATTTAGTTCCGCCGTTCTACCGAACGGCGGACCGGCCGACGCTGCGCGGGCCGCATTTGGACAATCTGACGTTCAAATGCGGCCCGTTCGCTGGCGATGCCAAAACATCGGCGTTTTTGTTGTCGGGACGGCAGTTAGTAGTCGTCGAGTAGTCATTGGTGCTCAGCGGCAGTCCCCATTGCACCAAGTGGCGTGTGCCGTTAAGCGGAGGGGCGTATTGTTGGCCCATCGTTTGGGCATACAATGGCTATGAGCATGCTGCGGTGAAGGCTTGTCCGCTCCGCAGCTTTTTTCTACGGTTAAAGGAGTATGTATGTCCGTTGAGGTCATGAGGACTGTGATCGAGGCCGCCGAGGGCCGCGTGCCCGTCGACACGCTGTTTACCAATGCACAGATCGTCGACGTGTATGGCCAGCGCGTGGCGCCCGGTAGCGTTGCCGTCAAGGACGGTGTGATCGTCGGCGTGCTCTACGATGGTCGCGACGATGCCGCTGGCACCTATGAGGCAACTGAGGTCATCGACTGCCAGGGTCGCTATCTCGCTCCCGGTTTTATTGACGGGCATCTGCATATCGAGTCTTCGAACATCCGTCCCGCCGAGTATGCTCGCATGGCCGCGACGCGCGGTACTACCACCGCCATTGCCGACAGCCACGAGATTGCTAATGTGGCGGGCCTGGACGGCCTGCGCTTTATGATTGAGGACGGCCGCCGCGCACCCATCTCCATCAAATACATGATGCCTTCGTGCGTGCCCGCGCTGCCCGACGAGCAGGCCGGTGCCGTTATTTCTGCTGCCGATATGCAGGCGTTTTTTGCCGAGCATCCAGGCGATGTCTTTGGTCTGGGCGAAATGATGAACCTGCCGGGCGTCTTTATGGCCGACCCCGAGACTTGCGCTCGCATCGATGCTGCCAACCAGACGCCGTCCAAGCAGGTTGACGGCCACGCGCCGCTCGTTGCCGGCAAGGACCTCAACGCCTATGCCGCGGCGGGTATTATCGCCGACCACGAGTCGACGATTCCCGAGGAGGCGCTCGATAAACTGTCCCGCGGCATGTATGTGATGCTGCGTGAGGGCACGTGCAGCCACGATCTGGCCAATTTGTCCCCGATGCTGCTGGAAAACCCCGCCCGCGCCCGCCGCTGCTGCTTTGCGACCGACGACCGCGCTCCCTCCGACGCGCTTTCGACCGGCATGATCGACAATGCCTGCCGCGTGGCCATCGAGGCTGGCGTCGACCCGGTGGTCGCCATCTCCATGGCGTCCCTTTCCACGGCTGAGGCATTTGGCCTGGACCACGGCTGTCGCGACCCGCATGAGCTCCGCGGCGCGATCGCCCCAGGCAAGCGTGCCGACCTGCTGGTGCTCAACGACCTGACGTTTGCCACAGCTCCGCATCGCGTGTATGCCGCCGGTGCCCTGGTGGCGCAGGACGGCACCTTTGTAGGCGAGATTGCACCCGAGACTGCCGAGGTCGCCTCTCTTGCCGATGAGCTGCGTGCTTCCGTTAAGCTGCCGAAGCTTTCGCTCGACGTGTTTGACTATGCCTTTAAGCCGGGCGAGGCCGTTATCGATGTCATCCCGGGTATGGCTATCACGGGTATGGCCCGCCCCGAGAGCGCCGAGGACTTGCGCCGCATTATGCTGATCGAGCGCCATGGCCGTGGCGTGTCGCTGCAGGCCGAGGGCGCCGATGGCGACGGCCCCGCTGGCCTGGGCCTGGTCGGCAAGCATATCGGTCGCGGCTGGGTGCGCGGTTTCACCATCACCGGTGGTGCCATTGCCTCCACGATCGGCCACGACTCGCACAACGTGTGCGTGGTGGGCGATAACGCTGCCGATATGATGGCTGCCGTTGAGGCCGTGGGCCAGGGTGGTCACGTGCTGGTGCGTAACGGCGAGGTCGTGGCGCGCATTCCGCTGGCGCTCGGTGGCCTGATGAGCGAAGGCACGGCCGAGGACGTTGCCGCGCAGCACGATGACTTTATGGTCAAGGCGCGCGCCATGGGTATTGAGCCGCCGCTCGACCCCATCATGGGCATCATCTTCCTGCCCCTGCCGGTCATCCCGACGCTCCGCATCCGCCCCGAGGGCATGTTCGACGTTACAACCTTCACCTACGCCGACTAGTCATCGGGGACGTTCTTAAACGACTAGTCATTGGGGACGCTCTTTGGCGGGCTGCCTGACGCCGCGACCGTAGGGCCTCTGGCATGTGTGAGCTATTTGCCAGGTCCTTGTAACGTTTACGCCCGCGGAGTCTTATTTGAGCTCCCTTTGGGTACGTTGGAATCGGATACGCGTTCGATTCCAACAAGCCCGAAGGGAGCTTTTCTATGTTTAAACTGATTGCATCCGATATGGACGGCACACTGCTTGACGAAAACGGCCAGGTGCCTCCCGAGACCTACGAACTGATTCTGGCGCTACACGAGCATGGTGTGCATTTCGCTGCATCGTCAGGTCGTCGCTACGATCGCCTGTGCGAGTTCTTTGCGCCCGTTCGCGACAAGATGGACTTTGTCGCCGCTAACGGCGCCCAGGTCTACGCCGACGGTAAGATGGTAGACCGTGAGGTGTATTCCCACCTGGCGATTCGAAGGCTCGCCCAAGCCGTCAGGACGTTTCCCAATCTGCATCTTGCGCTCTTTGACCGAACCAAGTCCTTCCTGCTCGATGACGAGTGCAAGTTCGTGCGTGAGGTCGATAAGGACCTTCCCAATGCCGAGCGCATTTGGGAGCTGCCCGATCCCAGCGTAAATATCATCAAAGCGAGTATCTTTTGCGACGACAGTGCGGTTATGGACAGCGCGTACGTGCTACAGCGCGAACTTGGTCAGCTCTTTACTTTTGCGCCTTCGGGCAACGCGTGGATTGATGCCATGCAGCCCGGTGTGTCGAAGGCCTCGGGTATCGCGCAGCTCGCGGAGCATTACGGCATTGGTCGCGACGAGGTCATGGCGTTTGGCGACTCGATGAACGACTACGAGATCATTCGCTTTGTCGGCACGGGCTGCGCGATGGAAAACGCGCGCCCCGCGCTTAAGGCGGTGGCCGATCGCGTGGTGGGTTGTAACCGCGACCACGCCGTCCAGCAGGAGCTCCGTCGTGTTCTGGAGAGCCTCGCCTAATCCGGCAGTTAGGGACGTTCCTTTTCTGCCGGCAACCGGGGACAGTCCTTGCAGCTTTTTCGCGAAGAGTGTCCCCAACGACTAGTCATTTAAGAACGTCCCCAATGACTAGGCGAGGGCGGCCATGATGGTGCGGGCGACGCCGTCGTGGTCGTTGTCGTATTCGGTGATGGCGTCGGCGGCCTCGCGGTCTTCGGGCTCGGCGTTGATCATGGCCATGCCGTGGCCCGCTGCCTGCAGCATGGGGATGTCGTTGATGTTGTCGCCGAACGCCCAGGCGTCGGCGAGACGCTCGCCCAGGTGCTCACATAGCCACGTGAGGGCCGTCCCCTTGGTGGCGCCCTCACCCATGACCTCGATATTCATGGCGTACGAACGCGTGACCTCAATGCCTCCGAGCGTGTCGAGCGCCGTCGCGATGGCGTCGCGATCGGCCGGGTCGTGCCAGTACATGGCGATACGTTCGAGCGTCTCGACCTCGTCGATCTTGCTGTCGATATCCATGTCGATCGGTGTTCGTGTGCGCTTGAGCGAAGCCGCGATGTGGGGGTCGCCGCCGCAGAATTCGTCCAGGCGCGTGTAGAGCGAGCGGGGGAGGAAGCACTGCCCGTCCGCGAAGATATCGAAGGTCACATCGTGGCCGGCGGCAATGCGATGGATGCGGTGGGCAATGTCGCAATCGAGCGGACGGCTCAAGATGCACGTGGCGCACGAGGCGTCGGTGGGCACATCGTCGTCGAGCTGCCAGACGCTGGCGCCGTTGGCACAGACCGCGTAGTGCACGGAGGGATGGGCGAGAATGGGCTCAAAGATGCCCGACAGCGGACGCCCCGTGCAGGGAACAAACTCGATGCCACGACGTGCGAGCTCGTCGAGCATTGCCCAGGTGGCGTCGCTCATCTGCTTATCACTCGTCAGCAGCGTTCCATCCATATCGGAAAACACAATCATTCGCTGCAATCCTTTCTACTGGCATAAAAAGCGTGGCCGAGGGCGGTGATGCCCTGGCCACGCTCGGGTTCTATAACGGTCTGCGTCCTAACGATCGGCGAGCGGCTTGTACTCCAGCGGCTCGATAACCGGGCGATACGCGGGACGGATGATACGGTGCGCGCAGAAGAGCTCTTCCATGCGGTGCGCAGACCAGCCGGCCATGCGGGCGACGGCGAACAGCGGCGTAAAGAGCGTCTCGGGCACGCCGAGCATCTTGTAGATAAAGCCCGTGTACAGGTCGATGTTGGCGCAGATAGGCTTGGTCATGCCGTGGTCGCGCATCACTTGCGGGGCCAGGCGCTCGATGCGCTCGATGAGCGCGAACTCCTCGCCCAGGTTCTTCTTGGCGGCAAGCGTGCGCGCGTAACGGCGGCACACCTCGGCACGCGGGTCGCTGAGCGTATAGACGGCGTGGCCCATGCCGTAGATGAGGCCCGTGCCGTCGAAGGCCTGCTTGTCGAGGATCTTGCCCAGGTAGGCCGCGACCTCGTCCTCGTCCTCCCAATTGGAGACATGCGCACGGATGTCCTCGTGCATGGACACGACCTTGGCGTTGGCGCCGCCGTGGCGCGGGCCCTTGAGCGAGCCGATGGCCGCGGCGTAGGCGGAATACGGGTCGGTGGCCGAAGACGACAGCACGCGGCAAGCGAAGGTGGAGTTGTTGCCGCCGCCGTGCTCGGCATGCAGCATAAGCATCACGTCGAGCAGCATGGCCTCGTCGCGGGTGAATGCCATGCCGCCGCGTAGGACCTGCAGGATGGTCTCAGCGGTGGAGAGGCCGGGTGTGGGGTGCGGCACATGAACCTCGGAGCCGCGGCGCTTGGCGACCGAGGCCATATGTGCGAAGGCGGCGATGCGGGGGAGACGGGCGAGCATGGAGATAGCGACGTCGATTTCGTGCTCGGGTGTAATGGCATCGGGCTCGGCGTCGAAGGCGTAGAGCAGCAGCACGGCGCGCTGAAGCACATTCATGATGCTCGACGACACCGTGGTCATGGGGAACTCGCGGACGTACTCGTCGCTCAGGTGCCTAAAAGCGCCCAGACGTTCGCAAAAACCGTCGAGCTCCTCTTTGGTGGGCAGCGAGCCCGTGATGAGCAGGTAGGCGACCTCTTCGTAGCCATAGCGATCCTCGGCCTGGGCGTTGTTGACCAGATCCTCGATGCTGTAGCCACGCAGCGTGAGTTTGCCCTGATCGGGCACGACTTTGCCGTCGACCTTGTTGTAGCCGTGCACGTCCGAGATGCGGGTAAGGCCCGCGACCACGCCCGAGCCGTCGGCATTGCGCAGGCCGCGCTTGACGTTGTGCTCTACGAACAGGTCCTCGTCGTACGGGGCGGTCGGCAGGCCGTGGTAAAGGTTTTCGCTTTCGGGCGAAATCTGACGGCTCGCCTCGTAATCCAGAACCAGGCGGCTCAGGTGGTCATCGAAGCGGTAATAGATTTTCTTGGCGTCGTAGGCCATGCGCGCTCCTCTCCGGGCCGCATCGGGGTGACTTGCATGGGCATGCGCGCGTCAGGCTATCCCCAGCGGCTTGCTCGCTACAGGCGGTACATAAAGTTAAAGACATCCTCGCGCTGGATGGACACGTTGACGCCCGAAAGCTCGCCGGCCTCGGCCAGCGCCTTCTGCAGCTCGGCGAAGTCGAGCTTGGACTCGGCGGTATCGGCCAGCATGGTCATGGTGAAGATGTCCTCGATAATGGACTGCGTGATGTCGCGGATGTCGACGTTGGCCTCGCCCAGGACGCGGGTGACGCCGGCGACGATGCCGGGGCGGTTCTTGCCAAGGACGGTGATGACGATACGGGAGGACGAGATCTCGGCCATGGGAAACCCTTTCGCGTGATTGCGGCGCGCGCGGGGCGCTCCGCTACGGTACAGTGTTCATCATTGTACCTGTCTGGCGCAAAAAAGGCGCGCTCGCTGCGGCGTTACATGCCTGCAACATGAGCGTAAGGGGGAAGGCCGCACGGGGAAGAGCCGTCTGGCGCGTGTCCGGCTCGTGTTGGGTTGATTTCCGATCTCAGCCGAACACATTGAGCGGACAGGCCGTTCCCGCAGTCAGCCGAACGCCTCCGACGGCTGATTCCGAACTGGAAGCGGAGGGCATCCCCGCCCTTCGGTAGGGGATACCGCTCCGCGGCGCATGCCGCGGGCGGCGCCCCTATCGGACCACCGTGACCTCAGTTGGGATGGGCCCAGCACTGCCGCGTACTCGGTGAGCTAGAGCCAACTGTTCGTCTTCACGTCGCGTATGGCGATATTTCGGTCGTCCGGCTCGGTGATGCCGTAGCCGAACGCCTGGAGCGTCTCGATGGACTCCTGGATCCTCTGTTGGAACATGGGACCCGGATCGACCCTCGGCCCGAGGTGCCCGCGCCAAAGGCACGGCGTGGCGCGCAGCATGTTATGGATTTTGGAGATGGGCTCGATGTCGGCGTAGACGTTGAGCGTCGCCATGGCGTCCTTGTGGCCGAGGATCGATTGGAGCGCCTTGATATCGCCGCCTTGGCGGATCCACTGCGTTGCGAACGTGTGGCGAAGGCCGTGGAACGTGATCAGCTCGTCGTTGGTGCCCATGAGGCCGTTGGTCTCCGAGAACGTCTTGAACGCCCTGCGGATATAGCTTGTCGTCGCGAAGGTCGCGCCCGGCTCCGACAGGATGTAGCAGTCCCCGATCTCGACCGCCCCGGTAAGGCCGCGCAAGCGCAGCTTTCCGCAGTCGATCTCGTGGGTCTCCTTCAGGAAGGGGAGTAGGCCGACCGGGTCGATGGGGATACCCCTGGCGTCATGGGTCTTGGTGTCCTTGATGAACGAACCCATTCCCTTCGCGTACGCCACCGAGTGTCTGATCGAGATCAGGCCCGTCTCGAAATCCACATCGCACCACCGAAGGCCGCAGACCTCGCCGATTCGCATCCCCGTGTGCAGGGCGAGTACGACCGCCCTCTAATCCTCGGCGGACCAATCGAGTCCGAACTCCTTTCGGGCATCCTCTTCGCTCATGACTTCGAGAAGGTCTCCGGGTTGGCAACGAAGGGCGAGGCATAGCTGCTCGAGTGTGTTGAAGCGAATGCCGCGAATATGCCCTTTTTTAATACGGGACAGGTTCACGGGCGTGGTTCCAATCCTTTCGGCAAGTTCGTTCGAGGAAATCTTTCGCTCGGCCATGATCTTGTCGAGGCGAACAATTACGGGCATGGCGTTTCCTTACGCAATCTCGTCGGAGTCGAGGTACAGCTCTCGGGCGTACAAGAAGAGCTGGGAAAGCATGAACAGGACGATGCCGAGAACCAGAGAGGTCCAATCGAATGATGAAGCGATCTCTTGGGCGCCGACGGCCCCCTCGCCGCCAAACATCGAAACGGAGGTTTTGAGTGAGCCGGCGTAGAGGCTGGTGGCAGCTTGAACAACGAAGAGAATGCCGAGCACCTTCAAGCATGTCGCAGACCCTTTCTTGAAGGGGTCTCCGCTCTTGATCGTCCACACGAGAACGGCGCTGAGGATGGTCGTAGCGATACCGATGACGGCAGGGACCAATGTCGAGATCGCAAGGGCTGGATACGCGGGGGAGTCTGCAATTACAGGGTTGTCGAGCACTTCGATTGCTGGCTTTAAGGAGAACGCCACTTGTGCGATGGCGGTGGCGCAAAGGGTCGCAGAGGCTATCGCACATGCGATGCGGAAGGAATGAAGCCGGGGAGTGCGATTGTCGGAACTCATAATAACCTCCGAAGAATTTAAAAAACTCAGGTTACTTTTTAACAGTTTATGTTAAATTGACTTTGCCGGCAAATAATCACAGCATACTGCAACCGAAACCCCTCTAGATTGGAGAGGATTATGTTCAGTACTGTTAAGTCGTGTAAGCTCTTGGTTTTCCTCGGCCTCGCTCTTTGTCTGTTGCTGCCGGGAGCCCCCGCTTTTGCGGATACCCCGATGCCTCCTTCCCAGGAGAGCAGCCAGTGTGCCCTCGTTGAGCCCCTCGGGTATACGGACGACGTCGTCGATACCTACTGGAGCTACAGCTGTCCTCGCGGCGTAAGCGGGCACAGCATCTCGATGTTCAACATCTCTTACAAGACGATCTCCTACCGAAATGGCTATCGCCGATCCGCGCATCATAGGGAATCCCGCCTCGCTGCAATGTGCTCCTGTGGTGTTCTTGGCACAACTGATAAATGGCAATTTGTCTATAGCACCTACTAGATGCGAGGAAGGGCCGAGCATTTTGTTCGGCCCCTCTGTTCCGACTGGATGAGGTTAAGGTTGGCGATGAATATGCTCAAAATCTCGAAGGCGATCTTTAGGTCGCTTCTCTCCTCCAGGTCGCTCTGTGTTGTCGTTGTTGCGTTGATGGTTCTTTGTGCTCTGCCCGTCTTCAGGAGCGCGGCTGGCATCGACGGACGGGTCGAATACCTCGAGTCGGGAATAACCCGTGTTGAGCAGGAATTGTCAGCATCCTATGCGGATGCGCTTGTGAATGCGGGGGAGGACGGTGTCTATACCTCTTCATCAAGCATGCCCGCGCTTCTGTACCCTCTTGCCGCGGGACGTCTTATCTTGGCACCGCTCTCTCCCCTACTTCCGTTTCTGCAGATATCGGATGGAGAGTACACCTATTATGACGGATCGAAGGAGTACTTGCTATGGGTCGCAACGGCCGTTGCCGTCTCGTTCCTTGCCGCGCGTCTTAACAAACGTGAAAAGCTCATCATCCAGGCACCGATGGGCGAGCTGGGTAGACTTGTTGCATCGAGCGTATGGGCGAGTGTTTTTGCAATGCTTGCCGTCCTCGCCATCAATCTTCCAGGGATAATCGCCGCGCTTGTGAAGAATGGCCCGGGCTCGCCGTTCTATCCGATAGGCTACATTCAATATGCGACTCCGGTTATCAAACCGGCTTGGCTGGTGTTCGCGCAGACGGCCATCTTGCAATTCTTGGTGGCAGCGTTCATCTCGCTTGTCGTTCACCTTGCCGTGAAGATTGCCAATAACCCTACGCTTGGAATCGTGTTCGTATGTGCCCTGATGGGGGTGACGATGGTTCCCGGGTATTACGGAAGATCCATCGCTTTACGTGAGTTCGCCCTGTTGAATCCCCTTACGTATGCGAACACTGAGTTGACCGTCGGCGCCTATAGCCCGTACCCGACAACGCAGATAGTGAATCTGCCTGGACTTTGCTTCGAGCGTGGCGCGATTGCCCTCGTATGCGCAATCGGGATCGAGGTGCTGGCAATTAGCCTGCTTTGCGTTGCTGGAAAGAGCGGCTGCGCGTGCCCGATATCCCCGATTTGTCTTGAGAGAGGTTCCTTCACTGCATCGAGAACGGCAACTCGTTCGAGCGCTTGTGCCTCCGCCGTTGCATACGTAAGAACGATGGGGAAACTGCTCCTGCGTTCTCCTACCCTCGCCGTATGCGCGATTGCAATGTCGACGACGATGCTGGCCCCGGCTCTGGTCGAGATGTTTCCTGACGCTGATAACGTTTCCGCTGTTCGGTATAGGGATGGGGAGCTCCGTTCAATAGATCGGTATCTAGAGCAGAACGCTGCGAATATGGACGTCGAGGGCAAAGCGGCCCTGGAAGACATGCGGGATGCTCTTTCGGGTTTCGTGTACGCGCCTATGCCTGCGGAGGGGTTTCGAAGCCTTGCGACGTACGAGCGCGCTCGAGGTGAGCTGGGCGCGGCAGATGCGACTCTCCTGCAATCGATCGGAATCGAGCCGGAGACTCCTTCTCGTGCGGAGGCGCGCGCCCTTCTGCTTGAGTCGATCGCGAGCTTGCCGGACCCCAAGGTTTACGAGTTAAGTACGAAGATGCCCCCATTAATCCTCCTTTCGTATCTCCAGGCAGCGCTTCCCTCCTTATTTTTGCTGTTGCCCGTGGTTGTCACATCGCTCGCGTGCACCCACCTGCAGTGTCGTTCCCTTCTGGTTCTCCAGATCCCCGCAACAGCGCATGTGCGTTTTCTGACGGCTGTTGCGCTGGCTCTCCTGCTTGGCTTGGTGCTGCTTTTGGTGTTGATGGTTCCCGCTGTCGTTGTGTCCGTGATTAAGAACGGTGCGGGTGGATCGGAGTATCCCGTCGCTCTCATTCGGGCGGGAGCTTCGACAACGTCCATGGTGGGGGAGGCGGTGTTGTGCAGTATTCCGTTGCTGGTCATGGCATACGGCGTGATTTCCGTCGTCGCTGCGTTGACAGCAGCGATTAGCCGCAACCCCGTTGTCACCGGAATGGTTTGCGCGGTTCTCTTGGTGTTGGGTTCGTTGAGCGCTCATGTTGAAAGCGTGGGCATGGGCGTCGCGCTGCTGGCTCCATTCGCCTCGTTTGATCCCGCTTCCCAGGTGGGGACGATTGGGTTCCTTGGGCGAGGGACGAACGCGATGCCTTTTGGAGAGGTCGTCGGCGCATCGGGCGCTCTGCTGGTGGTCTTGGGCGCCGTATCTCCGTTGATGGTGCGCCTGAGTGTTCCAAAGATCGAAAGGGGATGATCTCGATGATTGACCTTCAAACGCTGACGATCTCTTATGGAAAGAAGGTGCTCGTAGATTCGGTGAACGCTGAGTTTGCCCCGGGTACGGTCTACGGTCTCGTCGCTCCGAACGGGCATGGAAAGACGACGTTGCTGCGTGCGATGGCAGGTTTGCCGGGTCCTCGCGTGGACGGGAGCATCGTTCTGGATGAGGTGCAGGGTACGGGTGCGAGAGAGGTCCGTTCTATGATCTTCTATGCACCTGGTGAGGGGACGCTGCTGTATCCCGGATTGCGTGCGGAAGATCACCTCAAGATGGTTTGCGATATGTGGCCGCATGCTCGCGATATCGAAGAGATAGTGGAACAAACGCAGATAGGCGAGTTCGCGAAGATGAGGATCCGCACTCTGAGCCAGGGCATGAAGCAGCAGCTTACCCTGGCGATTGCGTATGCGACGGGCGCGCGGTACCTTCTATTAGATGAGCCCATGAACGCGCTCGACCCCAGCAGGGTGGACTTGCATTCCGAGATTCTCAGGAAGCCGGCCGATTCTGGTACGTGCATCATCATGTCATCCCACATCTTGGATTCGGTCGATAGGCTGTGCGATGAGATTCTGTTTTTGAAGGATGGGAGGCTCATTAGAAGCATTCCGCAAGATGATGCTGCGCCGAAGTCTCCTGGATCCCATTTCGCAAAGCCTGCCGGACGCGCCGAGGGTGCGCTAAGCACGTATCGGCGACTCTACGAAAAGGGCGGGTAGAAATGCAAGTTAAAAATCTATGTGGCCAATGTGATACCGTTGAACCCGCATATCGATACCGCTCAGCCATTCGCCTCGCCCCCGCCGCGCGCATCTT
>CAVEET010000030.1:0-2562 GCA_963614835.1 Bulleidia sp.
GCCCTGCATGCCCAAGCGCTCGGTCAGATCGGAGATGGTACCGCCGGCCTGCTCGAACATGTCGGACACGCTGCGGGCGATATCGGGGGTGGCGGTGTCCTTGCGCACCTGCTCGCCTTTGGTGTTAAGGTCGTCGAGGACCTTCTTGCCGCCTTCGACAGCAACGGCGGCAGCGCCGAAACCCACGTTGATGGCGCCGTTAACAAGCTGATCGAGTTTCATAACCATGGTTGTCTCCAATCACAAACAACTGCATTGGCGTTCTTGTACCCAAGATTGAGCGAAAGCGACAAAGCGTTTTAGCACTATTCGATCGACGGGAAATCCCTACCTCACGTTGTCGTTCATCGCGAAAGAGTTCTTCATGGCGCAGCTCGTGGTGTAGAGCACCTTGCCCAGCAGGGCATCGGTCTCCACGCGCACAAGCTCGGCAAAGGCCTCGTTGGCGCGTGCAAGCTCGGCAGGCACCTCGGCCTCGGGTAGCGCGGCTACGGCAGCATCGACGTCATGGATCTGCTTGTGGCCCATGCCACCGACCTTCTCCTGATAATCCTCGACCGCGCGACCGCACTCATGGAAGCGGACGTCGGCCAGGGCGCCGATCAGGCGGTTGGCCCAGTAGAAGTTTTCGGACGTCACGCGAGCCTGCGTGTCGGCATAGTACTCGGGCATGGTCTCGACGTTGGCGTACAGCGGGACCAGCGCGTTAAACGAGTTGGAGCCAAAGGCCATCCACTGCACGGCGCGATACGCCGGCTGCGCATAGGGGCGCAGCTGCAACACGGCGAGCTGGCTGTTGCGGTTGATGCCGATGGGGCGATAGGCGCCGCGCGTGGCGGGCGTGCCCTTACTGCCGTAGCAGTCGTACTCCGTGCCCTGGTAGTGGCTCGAGAGTACGTACTTAATGTCCTCGATGGTCACCTTGCGCTCGGGCACACGGCTCCAGGGGATGTCGTCGCTCTCGGGCGTGTAGTCGGCGTCGGGGCCGTCCCACACATCGCTGGGGTTGAGGCAGCGCTGCATGTACCAGGCGCGCGGCGTGTTGTAGACGTGGTCGCTGTCGCTGTGCGAGCCAAAGGCCTCGCGCGGGTTAAAGACCGTCGCCGGGCCGTCGCCCTCGACGCCCAGCGTCAAGTCCAGATGCCACTCGGCCATCCAGGCGCGCAGGTCGGCGGAGCACATGTGGTCGGCCTGGTCGCCCTCGGCGTCGTCCAGGTCAAAGCTGTCGATACCCAGCTGGTTAGGCATGGTCACATAGGCGTCGTCGGGCACGCGCTTGGCGATCCAGTGATGGCCGCCGATGGTCTCGAGCCACCAGATCTCGTCCACGTCGCTAAAGGCGATGCCGTTGTTCTCGTAGGTGCCGTAGCGCTCGAGCAGGTCGCCCAGGATACGGACGCCGTCGCGGGCGGACTTGGCATACGGCAGGACCAGGGTCACCATGTCCTCCTCGCCCAGGCCACCAGGCTGCGCCGGCACATAGCCGTCCTCACCCTCGTTGCCCTTGGCGGGCACGTAGTCCACGAGCGGATCGGCGCCGCGAACGCGCTCGTTGGTGGTGAGCGTCTCGGTTGCGGACATGCCAACATTGAGCTCGTTGAAGCCCGCCTCGGCCCAAATGCCGTGACCGGGAATAACATCGGGGACGCTCGTGTAGCGCATGGGATTATCGGGCAGTTCAACGGTCAGGTGACTCAGGACGCTCGTGTAGACGCGCGGCTGCTCGTCGGGATGCACTACGCGCATGTGCTTGGGCTCAAACACCCCGTTGGACGAGTCCTCGTTACGCGCGACCAGGGTCGACCCGTCGTAGCTCGCGTTCTTACCAACCAAAATCGTTGTGCACGGCATGCGCATCCTCCTTGAGCGAAGAAATCAAACGATAACAGTGTATCGCTTCGGCGCAGAAAGGGCGAAACCACGGCGCTGGCAACCCCTGTGGTCAAAAAATGCCAAATATGAGTACTGTCACTAATTTAGTAACAGCAATTTTGCTACGCATGGGTGTCGAAAGTCTACATTTGTTCAAAAATTAGATGATGTACTTCCCCATAGGTCCAATAAAATAGGCTCTCTATCGATAATAAATATCGTAAGAGAGCCAAATTAACCTAAAATATATGTGACTATCTTGGCAACAGTACTCATATTTGGCATTTTTTGTCCACGGGATATAGAACTAACCCCTCAAACAGCCCAAAACGCCTATTTCAATGCGCGCTCGGCCGCTTCGATCACGTGTTTGGCGAGGATCGCCGTCGTCACAGCTCCCACGCCGCCCGGCACGGGGGTGATGGCACCAACAACCGGCTCCACAGCATCAAAATCGACGTCCCCGACCAGCTTGCCAGCGTCCTCATCCCAGTTAATGCCCACATCAATGATCGTCTGGTCCTCGCGAACGGCATCCACGCCAATCGTACGCGCGCGTCCAACGGCGGCAACCACAATGTCGGCAGCACGGCACTCGGCAGCAAGGTCGCGCGTATGCGTATGGCACGTCGTCACGGTCGCATTGCGCGCCGTAAGCATGGCGGCAACAGGACGCCCGATCACCAGCGA
>CAVEET010000031.1:0-5686 GCA_963614835.1 Bulleidia sp.
CGGTGATGAGCCAGGTTACGGGGTAGACCAGCAGTAGATGCTCGAGCGACGGATCGAAGGGCATGATCGCAAACACCCAGATCACCC
Organism: Bulleidia sp.; assembly: GCA_963614835.1. GTDB lineage: Bacteria > Actinomycetota > Coriobacteriia > Coriobacteriales > Coriobacteriaceae > Collinsella. The sequence goes on from CAVEET010000031.1 coordinate 88, forward strand.
TCAAGACAACGGTGCCAAAGATGGTGAGCATCATAGGCTGCAGACTCACGCCGGCGCCGCGGATGGAACCCGAGGCGTTCTCGATAATCGAGAAAATCGCATAGAACGGCGCAATGAAATGGAGGATGGTCGTGGTGTACGCCGAAATCGAAGCATCGTCGACAAACAAACACGACAGCGGGCCCGAGAACACCAGCAGCACGGCAGACAGGCCACCAATGAGCATAAACGACAGCACGAGCGACGTATGGTAGCCCTTGCGCATGCGCTCGTAGTTGCGCGCGCCAAAGTTCTGCGCCGAGAACGTAGTGATCGATACGCCGAGCGCCTCGGTCACCATCCAGATAATGCCATCCAGGCGCCCAGATAGACCCCAAGCAGTCGTGACATCGGCGCCAAACGAATTAACCGACACCTGGATCAGCACGTTCGAGATCGAATAGGCAGCCGATTGAAAACCGAGTGGCAGACCACACGAGATCATACTCTTGCAAATACCGCGATCGATACCGAGCTTAGACAGCGAAAGACGCCATGCACCCGGAGCGCGCATCATGCGCAACACGATCATCGTTGCATTGGAGCAAATGGTCAGCGCCACTGCGATGCCGCAGCCCAGCGCCTCCATATGCAACACAGCGACAAAGATGATATCCAGCACCACGTTAACAAGGCAGCCAGAGGCAATGATCACGGCGGGCCCGCGCGTGTCGCCCACGGCACGCAGCAGTGCGGTTCCCATATTCAGCAGCAGTGCCGCAACCATCGCGGCAAAATAGCAACGAGCATAGGCCACGCCCTCGGCCAAAAGTTCATGCGGAGTGTTCATAAGTACCAGCATGGGCTCAACGAACACTATGCCAAGAATCGAGAAAACGATACCGCCCACCAGCGCGAGCGTCATGGCCGTATGGACCGAACGGCTCAGTCGCTCATCATCGTGCTGACCAAAATACTGACCGGTAATGACCGCGCAGCCGGCGCCGACGCCAACGCAAAAGCCAATGCAGAGCTCGGTGAGCACCATCGTAGCTTGAATGCCACCTAGCGCGAGCTTGCCGCCAAACTGACCGACGATATAGGTACCGATAAGCGTGTAGGCCTGCTGAAAAAACGAACTAAAAAAGATGGGAACGCACAGCGAAAGCAGCTGCTGCCAAATAACACCCTGCGTTACATCGATAGCCGTAGATTTCTTAGCCACACGCCCTCCCCAAAAGCGTACGTCAACCGACAAAACAGTAATTAAAGACCTAAGCTAATAGCAGCTTAGCACCGACCGACGTCGACCGAAACACCCCGAGTCAGAGCCCGGTGCAAACTATCTGCCTAGTGATACAGCCCCGGCTGGTAGTGATACTCGTTGCTCACGTGCGGGCACAGCTGCCAAAAGGCGACGGCACTCGCCGCGGCCACGTTGAGCGAATCGACCCCGTGCGCCATCGGAATGCGCACCGCGTGGTCACAGCCGGCAATGGTCTTGGCGCCCAAGCCGGCACCCTCGGTACCCATAAAGATTGCCAAGCGGTCAATCTCCTGCAGCACGGGATCGTCCAGCGAAACGGAGTCGTCCGTCAGTGCCATCGCAGCGCACGAAAAACCGGCTTCGTGCAGTGCCGCCAGGCCATCGTGCGGCCACACACGAGCCTCGCTGCCAATGCGCGTCCACGGCACCTGAAACACGGTGCCCATGCTCACGCGGGCCGAGCGACGGTACAGCGGGTCGCAGCACGTCGGGCTGACCAAAATACCGTCAACGTTCAATGCGGCAGCAGAGCGGAAAATCGCGCCAACATTGGTGTGGTCGACAATACCCTCGAGCACGCACACGCGCACCGGACGCTCCCCAGCCACCTCGACGACGCCACCCAAGAACTCATCAACCGGAATCTGACGCGGGCGACGAAACGCCGCAAGCGCACCGCGCGTCACGTTAAAGCCCGTCAACTGCTCCATGAGCTCCATGGAGGCGACGAACACAGGAACAGGACCCGCGCCCTCGCGCACGACTAGGCGCTCAAACAGCGGCATCATCTGGTCGAGCCAGCGTTCGCCCAAAAGAAAGCTCACCGGCTGATATCCGGCACGCACCGCGCGCTCGATAACCTTGGCACTCTCGGCGATAAAGATGCCCTTTTGCGGCTCTAGCACGCAGCGCAGCTCACGCTCGGTCAGTCGCACGTAGGCATCGAGCCGCTCGTCCTCGAGCGAATCAATTCGCAGAACCTCAACGGCATCAGTCATAGCAGCCTGCCCGCACCCTTCTTTACAGCACATCTATACCAAACGAGGCGACGCTAAGCGCCGCCCCATACATTCAATCAACCCGATAATACCGTTCACGCCAGGCGATTTACGCCTCAACGCGACGATACGTCACGAACTCATAATCGACACCCTCGTCGCCCTCGCCCGAGGCAATCGTGGCAACACCGCCACGCCACGCAATCTCCCACGCGGGATCGGCGTCCAAATCGGGAAAGTACGTGTCCACGGCATGAGTGCAATGGTCGTGCGTGACCTCGGCCTCGGCGCAATACGGCAAAAACTGCCGATACACCTCGCCGCCACCGATCACCCAGGCAACGGGCTCATCGGCAACCGCGGCGAGCGCCTCGTCGATGCTATGCACCACGTCGACGCCCTCGACAGCAAAATCCTCGTCGCGGGTAAGCACGATATTGCGACGGTTCTTGAGTGGACGCCCACCGGGAAAACTCAGCAGCGTCTTGCGCCCCATGATGACCGGGCAGCCCTTGGTGCAGGCCACAAAATGGCGCATATCGGCGCGATTGGACACCACCATGTCGCCCTCGCAACCAATGCCCCAATCGTCACACACGGCAACGATAGCAGATAGCTTACACGTCATGAGCACCACCTACACCGCAATGGGAATGTTCTTGACCTGCGGGCCGTGCTCATAGCCCTCGACGATCAGGTCATCAGTCGTAAACGCGTAAAAATCATGCACATCGGGGTTAAGCGTTACCTTGGGCGCCGCAAACTGCGGGCGCTCGATAAGCTCACGGACGATATCGACATGACGGTCGTAGATATGGGCGTCGGCGATCACGTGCAGCAGCTCGCCGGGAATCATATCGACGGACTGCGCGACCATCATCAGCAAAATGGCATACTGGCACACGTTCCAGTTGTTCGCGGCCAAAATGTCCTGGCTGCGCTGATTGAGAATCATGTTGAGTGTGGGCTTATCGTCCTGCGGGCGCTGCGTGACGTTATAGGTCACGCTGTAGGCGCACGGATACAGGTGCATCTCGGACAGGTCACTAAACACATACGTGTTGGTCATGATGCGGCGGCTGTACGGCGTGTGCTTAAGATCGTACAGCACACGGTCCATCTGATCAAAATCGCCCTCGGCGTAATGGCTCTTCTGGCCAATCTGATAGCCGTAGGCTTTACCGATGGAGCCAGTCTCGTCGGCCCACTCGTCCCAAATATGGCTGTTGAGGTCATGGACGTTATTAGACTTCTTTTGATAGATCCACAGGATCTCGTCCATCGCAGACTTAAGAGCCGTGCGGCGCAGCGTAAGCGCAGGGAACTCCTCGCGCAGGTCGTAGCGCGCCGTGACGCCAAAGTTTTTAATGGTATAGGCAGGGGTGCCGTCCTCCCACACCGGGCGGACCTTTTGGCCCTCGGTGGTGGTGCCATGGTCCAAGATATCGCGGCACATGGTTACAAACTGTTGATCAGCCTTGCTCATTGACCCTCCTGTCAGTCGCCTATAAGCGAGATTCATTGTAGCCCAGGCGCACGCGGCCCCACAGCCCAAACATAAGCCCTCACTTTCTGACATATGCCATAAATTCCTTGCGCAAATCCGCACGTTCGCTATTCTATTGTTGACATATGTCAGATTTGGAGAGCGTATGGCAGGAAGACGCGAAAAATTGCGCCGCGTTGGGATCATTCCCGAATATCGCGGCTTTACCCCCGACGGCCTAGCCAGTGGAGACGCCATCGACATGACGATCGACGAACTCGAGGTGCTGCGCCTGTGCGACCTGGAAGGCCTTAACCAAGAGGCAGTCGCACAGCAGATGGGCATCGCGCGCGCCACGGTGGCGACTATTTGCAGCCGAGCGCATCGCAAGGTGGCAAACGCGCTGGTAAATGGTCGGGCGCTCATTATCGAGGGCGGCAATATCGCATACTCCCCCATTACCACGACGACGGCCGCATGGCCAGCAAAGGAGGTCGACACCATGAGGGTGGCAACGACGTACGACAACGGCAACATCTTTATGCACTTTGGCCGCAGCGAGCAGTTCAAGATCTACGACATCCAGGATGACAAGGTGCTCAACGAGCAGGTCGTAGGCACCGGCGGCACCGGTCACGGCGCCCTGGCGGGTCTGCTTGCCAACGGTGGCGTTGACACGCTCATCTGCGGCGGTATCGGCGGCGGCGCCATCAACGCGCTCACCCAGGCTGGCATCACGGTCTATGCGGGCGCCCAGGGCAACTGCGACGCCTGCGTCGAGGCACTCATTGCCGGCACGCTCGCACAGACCGGCGAGGCCACCTGCGACTGCCACGGCCATGACCACGAGCACACCCACGAGCATGGCGAGTCCTGCTGCTGCCACGGCCATCACGGCCATGATGGGCACGAGGGCTGCGGCTGCCACTAGCGGCACGGCACCGCAAGCTCGGGGCGCGACGCTAAACGCAACCCAACAATCAAAGCCAACAACAAAGGCCACCCGGTAGCTACCGAGTGGCCTTTGCCATATCAAGCTGGAATTACAGCACTATTTCTTATTACGCATCTGCGCTTCCATCTGGCGCAGCAGGTCCATATCGGACTTGGGGCCGCCCGTTCCCAGGCCGCCCATGCCGCCCAGCCCCATGGCATCCAGACCGGGAATATTGGGCATGCGCATCTTTTTGCCCTTCTTACCCTTCTTGCCCTTCTTGCCGCCGGCCTGTGCCTGATTGGCCATCGTGCGCATGCGGCCCATCATCTTGTTCATCTCGCCCCACTGCTTCATAAGGCTATTGACCTCTGTGGGAGTCACGCCGGCGCCCTTGGCAATGCGGGCACGGCGCTGGCCGTTAATGATGGAAGGACGCAGACGCTCCTCCTTGGTCATCGACATGATGATGGCCTCGTTCTTGTCGAAGATGCCCTCGTCCAGGTTGCCGCCCATCTGGTTGAGCGCACGCTGGCCGCCGGGGAGCATGCCCAGGATGCCCTTCATGCCGCCCATCTTCTTGACGGCCTTCATCTGGTCGAGCATGTCATTCATGGTGAAGCCCTCGCGCAGCATGCGCTCGGCAGCCTCGAGCTGCTCGGCGTCGGCCGCCTCCTGGGCCTTCTCGATGATGCCGACAACATCGCCCATGCCCAAGATTCGCTTGGCCATACGATCGGGATAAAACGGCTCAAGCGAATCGGGTTTCTCGCCCATGCTCACGAACTTGATGGGCTTGCCGGTCACCTGGCGCACGGAAAGCGCGCCGCCGCCACGAGCGTCGCCATCGAGCTTGGAGATGATCACGCCGTCAAAGTCGGTGCGCTCGGCGAAGGTCGAGACGACGTTGACGATATCCTGGCCGGTCATGGCAT
>CAVEET010000032.1:0-7030 GCA_963614835.1 Bulleidia sp.
GGTGCGTCCCCTGACAGGAGAGGCAAGGGCACTTCTTGGCTCCCCTGTCAGGCCGGCCTGCCCACCACCGGTGATCGTTTTGATGGCCGCGTGGTGGCTGCATTCGCCATCGCTGGCGTTGCCGTCATCTCCGCGGGCGGTTACTTCCTCTACCGTCGCAATAAGGAGTAACGTCTTAGCTGGGCGGGCAAGGCAGCAATGGCAGCCTCGCCCGCTCAGCCCGCTCTTTTGGCCGACGGGAAACCCGCCTGAAATCTTTTCAAAAAAGATTTCCCCGCACACACTTTGCTGTGCTATAGTGCAGCGCAACAGCAACTAGGTGCGACCGCGCCACGGCATCACGAAAGGAGCCACCAACATGAAGAACACGATGACGTCTCTCAACAACTGGTGGTGGCGTGATGCGAATACGATCGGTCGACAGTGAGTCCCTCACGCCTGTTTTTGCGCTCTAGGTGATTGGAAGGCCTCTGGTTTCGACCGGGGGCCTTTTTCTATCTCGAGCCCGATCGCATTCGCATCACGCGCCCCCGCTTTTCTCTTGCACTCCCATTCCGAAAGGATTTTCACCATGTCTCAGAACACCACCGCCACCCAGCCCCGCACCGTCCAGACCGCCGACCGTGGCAAACTCGATGTCCGCGCCCTCGTCCTGCTCGCCATCCTGCTCGCTGCCGGCTTCATCCTCAACTTCACCGTCGGCAAGGCCATCTCGGGCATCTCGGGCGGCATGATCAGCCCCGAATTCATCATCTCGGCCTTCTGCCTCACCATCCTGGTCGTTCGCCCCAACATCGGCCAGGCGCTCGTCATTGGCCTCATCTCGGCTGCCGTGATCCAGATCACCACCACTTCGCCGTTCGTTGATTTTGCCGCCGAGGGCATCGCCGCCATGCTCATGGCCGGCATCGTCAACGCCGCCGGCAAGAACGGTCAGATCAAGCCCGCGATCGCCATTGTCGCAACCTTCCTGACCACCTTTGTCTCCGGCGCCATCTTCATGGTCATCAAGATGGCCATGCTCGGCGTGGTAGGCGAGCTCGCCGCCGCCATGCTGCCCGTCGTCGCCATGACCGCCGTCTTTAACGCCATTCTGGTCGGCGCCCTCTATCTGCCCATCCAGAAGGCCCTTAGGCTCAACTAACCCGCTCGGCTTTACGAGCCACCCCATCTTGGCGTTCATTCGTCGCTCGCGTACCCAAGTACGCTTCGCTTCTCTTTCGCGCCAACCTGGGGCCCCTCGTAAAGCCGTCTCCGTGCTTCACCACCAAAGACTGTCCCAAACGACTAGCTTTTGGGGACGTTCTTAAACGACTGGTCATTTAAGAACGTCCCCAATGACTACGAAAGGTATCCATGGAAACGATCATCAACGTCGACGATGTCTCGTTCTCCTATGGCACGCAGACCGAGCAGGCGCTCAGCCACATCTCGCTCAGCGTGAACAAGGGAGATTTCATCGGCATCATCGGGCCCTCGGGCGCCGGCAAGTCCACGCTTGCCGCCTGTCTGTCGGGTGCCGTGCCCCACCACTACACCGGCACGTTCTTTGGGTCCGTCATGGTCGACGGCCACGACACCTGCGAAGTCTCGCTCACCGACGTGTCGCAAATCGTCGGCAGTGTGCTGCAGGATATCGACACGCAGATGGTCGCTTCGGTCGTCGAGGACGAGATGCTCTTTGGCCTCGAGAACTTTGGCGTTCCCCACGACCAGATCGAGCAGCGCGTGAGCGAAACGCTCGAGACCGTCGGCATCAGCGACCTGCGCGACCGCGAGATCGCCACCCTCTCGGGCGGACAGAAGCAGAAGGTAGCCATCGCCGCCATCCTCGCCATGCGCCCGCACGTCTTGGTTCTCGACGAGCCCACCGCGGCACTCGACCCCGCCAGCTCCACGTTGGTCTTCGAGACGCTGCGTGAGGCAAACCGCACACTTGGAATCACCATCGTCGTCATTGAGCAAAAGGTCGCCCTGCTCTCGGAGTACTGCAACCGCGTGCTCGTGCTCAACCATGGCGAAATTGCGCTGCAGGGCGAGCCACACGAGGTCTTCGCGCATACCGACGAGCTCCGTGCCATCGGCGTCGACTGCCCTCGCGTCACGCGTATCTTCAATAGCCTCGAGGCCGATGGCCTGGTAAGCGGTACCCCCTGCTTGGATGTCGATGAGGCCGAGCGCATGATTTCGGGCATCGTCGACCCCGCACACGCGGCTATCGAAGCTCAGGCGCCCGCCGGTTCCCCGCATGCACCGTCGTTGCGCCCTCATGCCAAGGACGCCGAACCCGTACTCACCTTCGACCATGTTGAGTTTGCCTATCCCAATGGCGGAGCCGCCGTACACGACCTTAGCCTGACGCTCTATCCTGGCGAGCTCGTGGGCATCGTCGGCCAGAACGGTGCCGGCAAGACCACACTCACCAAGCTGCTCACGGGCCTGCTCAAGCCCGCCTCGGGCAGCGTGCGCGTCACGGGACTGGATACTGCAACCGTCCCCACGAGCCGCATTGCCCGCGAGGTCGCAACGCTCTTCCAAAACCCCGACCGTCAGATCTGCAAGGACACCGTGCTCGACGAGGTCGCCTTTGGCCTGGAGCTTGCCGGCATCGACCGTGCCGAGGCGCTGCGTCGCGCCCAGCTCGTCATCGACCGCTTTGGCTTGCCGGCCGACGAGGCGCCCTTCTCGCTCTCGCGCGGCCAGCGACAAATGGTGGCGCTTGCCTCCGTCGTAGTGGTTGAGCCCAAGATCGTCGTGCTCGACGAGCCCACGAGCGGCCTTGACTACCGCGAGTGCATGACCGTCATGGAAACGGTTCGCACCATGGCCGAGCGCGGTTGCGCCGTTATCATGGTCTGCCACGATATGGAAGTCGTCTCGGATTTTGCCGAGCGCATTGTGGTAATGGCCGACGGTCGCATCCTCGACCGCGGCCGCACGCACGAGCTATTCTCGAACATCGATCTCATGCGGCGTGCCTACGTGGAGCCTCCCCAGGTTATCGAGCTCTCGCGCCGTCTGGCATCTTCCGTCTCGCCCGCTTTTGCGCAGGTGAGCGAGGTCACCGATGTCGTTCGAATTACCAAGGAGATGGTCCACCGTGGTTAACGTCATCGACTACATGCCGGGCGACACGCTGCTGCATCGCCTGAATCCCGTCGTCAAACTGGGCCTCGCCGCCGCCATCATCGTCGGCATCTTCTTGTCCGACACCTACGTGGCGCTGCTGGGCTTTTTGGCACTCACCCTTGCGCTGGGTGCCTATGCCGGCGTCGTCGACCGTCTGTTTTCGCTGCTCAAGTTGCTGATTCCGCTCGCGCTTATCATGCTGGTGCTCCAGCTGGCCTTTATGCGCGATGGCAACGTGGTGTGGGGTTTTATCACCGACACGGGCCTCATCACAGGATCGAAGGCCTGCCTGCGCCTGCTGGGTGTGGCGTTACCGCTCATCCTCATGCTCATGGTGACCAAACTCAACGACCTTGCCAACGCCTGCGTCGAGGTGCTGCACGTGCCGTATCGCTATGCCTTCACCTTTACCACGGCACTGCGCTTTGTGCCGGTGTTTGGTCAGGAGATGAACGCCATCATGGAGGCGCAGACCGCACGCGGCGTCGAGTACGACACCAAGAACCCCATCAAGAAGCTTAAGCTCATGCTGCCACTGTGCGTGCCACTGCTCATCTCGAGCGTGGGCAAGACCGATGCCACAGCCTTGGCGGCAGAACAGCGCGGCTTCTATCTGCGTACGCGCGCCAGCTCGTACAAGCGCTACCCCATCAAGGGCCTAGACATCGCCGTGCTCATCGTCAGCATCGCCCTCATCGCCATCGGCTTCCTGTTCTAGTTCACCACCGACAGCAACCGCCCAACGCAAAAGGCCTCGGCTCGCACCAAACGAGCCGAGGCCTTTACTGTTTCACCAGATAAAACCTACCAAAATTAACCTGTCCCTTTTTGGCGGGTCGGAAGCTAGAGGCGGTAGGGAGCGCCGCTGCGGATGATGGATTCGCGCACCAAGACATCCATGGCGTCGAGGGTAATCTCGGGCATCTCTCGATACTTCTGTAGCACCGAGAGCTCGGTGCAGGCCAGAATGACGCGGTCGCAGCCGCTACGGGCAAACTCCCACATCACGCGGTCGAACTTATCCATATCGGGCTCGCGTCCGGCCTTCACATCATCGTAGATAAGCGACATCACATCGTTCTGACGTTTCTCGCTGGGATAGACAACCTCAACACCCGCAGCCTTACATTCGCGGCCGTAGACGCCCGCGCCCACGGTTCCGTCGGTGCCCATGATGCCAATCTTGTGCACCGGCTCGGCCGGCATACTCAGGTTGGGATCGAACTCGCACTCCCCCATCACCGCACCGGCCAGAGCATAGCGCACCGACTCACGCGGCATGTGGATAATCGGCACTGTGGTAAACGACTGGATCTGGTCGTAGAAGTAGTGCGACGTGTTGCAGGGAATGGCAATGTGCGCACAGCCCAGCGACTCGAGTGCCTGGGCACACTCTTTCATGGTCGTCAGCAGCTTGGCATGCTCGCCGGTCTTAATGGCCAGCGTGCGGTCGGGCATGGTCGACTTGGAGAGCACCACCATGTCGATATGTTCCTGATCGCAGGCAGCAGCCGTATGACGCACCACCTGGTCGTAGTAATACGACGTGGCCTCGGCGCCCATGCCGCCGATAACTCCCAGCTTTTCCATCGCCGCCTCCTTGGTGACGCTTGCACAATTGCGCGTATCATACCCGCGCCCGCCCGATGCAAACCGGACGGGCGCCGCACCCATCTACTTGTAATACGTCTTGAACAGCTTAAAGTGGCGCAGCTTGGTGTGCCACATGCGCAGCCAGCGGTTAAAGACAAAGTCGCCCTTCATAAACGAAGGGTCGGCGCCCTTGCCTTCCTTGTCCAGGCGATGCACCTTAGCGCGCAGCTCGGGATCCTTGACGTACTTGTCGACGACGCCCATGGGGACGACCATCCACAGGGCCTCGTCCTGAGCCGTCACAAACTCCGGCTCAAACGGACGGTTGAACACATACTCGTCCACCACATACTTGGCAACGTTAAAGCCGCTGTTGGTAACGTAGTAGTTGCTGCGGCCCTGGCGCGTGTTGAAATCGAAGAACTTAAACGAGCCGTCGCGCTCGTCGTACTTTACGTCAAAGTTGGAATAGCCCACAAAGTGAAGGTCCTCGAGCAACTTGCGCACGCCGCCCATGAGCTCGTCGTTGGGCTCGGTAATGATACAGGCATGGTTGCCGACACCGTGGGGCTGATGCTCCTCGAGCAGCACATGGCCCAGGCACATCATGCGGACCTTACCGTTGCGGTCGGAATAGCTGGTGAGCACGCGCATGTACTCGTCGTTGCCGGGCACGCGATCCTGCAAGATCAGATCGTCGGTGTAGCCGCTGGCATACGAATCGCGAATGACCTGTTCCAGCTCGGCGCGGTCGGCAATCTCATAGGCCTTCTTCTGGCCCTCGAACTCATGCTGCCACCACATGATGCCGTCAGAAGGCTTCAGAATCATCGGGTAAGGAAAATCGATCTGGTCGAGCACTTCGGCAGGCGCCTCACCCTGAGCATTGAGCATCGCCTTGGTAAAGGTAAACGTGTGTGGATAGGGCACGCCATGCTTCTCGCACAGCTCGTAGAAGATCTCCTTCTTCTGGCACTGCTCGAGCATGCTATAGGGAGCGTAAGGCGCGACGATGTTATCCGCCAACTCATGGGCATCCTTGGCCTGAGCCACGAGGGCAACATAGTTATCGCCACAGCCCACAAGGACAATCGTCTTATCGGCATGCGCTTGGGCAATGCCGTTGACGGTCCTGAGCATCACGGGCATGGTATCGATATCCACGTTGGGCGTGTAGTCGATAATCTGGCTGCGGTACGCGGGACCCGTCTGGTACTTGCCAAAAACCAGACTCTTGACCTGGTACTCCTCGTAGAAGGCGCGCGCCACCGAATAGGCGTTGATGTCGCCACCAAGCAGCACGGGAATGAACTCGCGCTCTGTAAACTGCAATGCCATGGAAACTTCCTATCATGAACTGCCCACACAACGGGCGGTCTTTGCGCAACTGATTCATTCTAGCGTGCCAAGCCGCCGGCGCCCAAAGTTCCACCGTATCTATGGCAATCGACGTAATCGTCCAGCACGAAGACGGTGCTCACCGTTGTATGACAATGGGCAATGAACCTACCATTGTTGTAGGATTCATCGTATTGACATCCTCAAACGAAAGGCGCACACGTGCCCCAAGACCATCCGACCGATAATCCCATCCTCAATGCCGCGAAGCGTGAGCTGGCGGAACGCGCACAAACGGCCGTTCCCCTACGCACGGCAAACGATGCTTACAACGGGCCTGCCCGCATCGTCTCGATCAACACGTCGGAGCACAAAGGCACGCGTAAGTCACCCGTCGCTGACGGGCACGACACCGTTATAGAGCAATTTGGCCTCGCCTCCGATGCGCACGCCGGGCATTGGCACCGCCAGGTTTCCTTTTTAGCTGCAGAGTCTATCCAGACGGCGCAGGCGCGCGGGCTCGATGTGCACAAGGGCGACTTTGGCGAGAACTTCACAACCCAGGGCATCAACCTGCTCTCGCTCCCCTTGGGCACACAGCTCAAGCTTGGCAGCGAGGTGCTTGTCGAAATCAGCCAAATCGGCAAGGTCTGCCACACACGCTGTGCCATCTACTATCTCGCCGGCGACTGTATCTTTCCCCACGAGGGCATTTTCGGCGTGGTGCTACAAGGCGGAGAAGCCCATACCGGCGACGACATACAGGTGGTCAAGCTCGGCGATGGCACCTGTTCCTTCACTCCCGCCGACGCACTCAAAGAGGTGGAGCAGGCTCGTCGCGAAGGAACCCTGTAGTTGCAAAATCCCACGTTGAAGTAGCTTTTACAGCCAAGAATCCCGTTGCAATAGGGTGCCGTAACGTTAAAGTTGAACTCTATGGTTTCTCAACAATTCATCATAACTGCAGGTC
>CAVEET010000033.1:0-4192 GCA_963614835.1 Bulleidia sp.
GAGCGCGTCTCCATCTTGGCATGGCACTTGGGGCAGGTGACGCGGATCTTGCCTTTGCCCTTGGGAACGGAGAGCATCTGGCCGCAGTTGGGGCACTTAAGATAGGCCGTGGTCTTGCGGCCCTTCCACATCTTCTTGGCTGTGCGCTTGGCACGTTCAAAGTCTTCCTTGCTAGTACCGGCTGCGCGCGAGGCGTTGGCCGCTGCAGCTCCGCCGCCCAAGCTAGCTACAAACTTGCCCAAGCCGGGTACGTTTGCAGTCGCGGCGACAAAGGTCTCGTTCTCCTTGTGACGTGCGTCGATATTTTTGGACAGGCCGCGCAGCACGCCAATCACGATTACGGCGATGGCAATCCAGCTGAGCCACTGGATGCGGGCTATCGATCCGATCATCGCGATGACGATGCCGGCAAAACCCATCACGATGGTGAGTTCATCGGCACCATTGCGACCCTTCATAAAGTCATTCATGCAAATTGCCTTTCGTTCGATATGCTGCACGCCTTTATACCCGATTTAGAGCAAGGGGGACAGGTTAATCTGCACCAATGTGGTGCAAACATACCTGTCCCCGGAATACCAAGACGGTGCAAAGAAATCTGTCCCCAATGCCCCTATTACTTGGAGAGCTTGTCGACGACGCGTTCGATTTCGGCGAGCTTGGCGGCTTTGAGGTCTTCGTCGCCCGATTCGATTGCCGAAGTCACGCAGCCCTCGATATGCGCCTTGAGCACGTCGGCGTTAATGCGCGCGAGGAGCGCCTGCGTTGCCATGAGCTGCGTGGAAATATCGACGCAGTAACGGTCCTCCTCGACCATCCGCAAGATGCCGTCGATCTGGCCGCGTGCCGTCTTGAGCATGCGGGTCACCGATTTATGGTCTGCCATCATGTCGGGTCCTCGTTTCTGGTCGATCTTCCGGATGCCCCCGTCAGTTGCGGTGAAATACGGACCGTTCAAAGGCCTAGGGCGGCACAACAGTCCGTATTTCACCGCAACTTCTGAGGATTGAGTAGGCAGCGTCTGCTACGCGGCGGTCACCGAAAGGGCGTGGAACTTCTCGCCGGCGCCCTCGACGGCGGCAGTGAGCTGTTCAGCGGTCACGGTGTCGGCGCACTCCACCTGTACGGTCTGAGTCTCGTGATCGGCATCGGCGTCGGTCACGCCGACCACGTTGAGCAGCGCGGTCTCGACGGTGGCATCGCAATGGCCGCACATGAGGCCGGAAGTCTTGATTGTGTAACGCATGGATATTCCTCTCTGTTGTGTCGGCTTTCCCAGGCACCCGACCTTGACCTTCAAGCCGTCGCTCGCGTACCAAAGTACGCGTCGCCCCTCTTTCAGGTCAATCTCGGGCACCTGGAAAACCCGTTCTAAATGGACTTAATGGTGAGCTTATTTTGCCACTTTGGGTTTAAAGGATTTCAGGCGCAGGGCATTGGACACGACACATACGCTCGACAGGCTCATCGCCGCGGCGCCAAACATGGGCGAGAGCTGCCAACCGGTGAGGGGGAAGAACACGCCCGCCGCCAGCGGAATGCCGATGCCGTTGTAGAACAGCGCCCAGAACAGGTCCTGCTTGATGTTGCGAATTGTGGCGCGCGACAGCTCGATGGCACGGGCGACGTCCATGAGGTCGCTGCGCATGAGAACCACATCTGCCCCTTCTTTGGCGATGTCGGCGCCGGTACCGATGGCAAGGCCCACGTCGGCGCGCGCCAGGGCGGGGGAGTCGTTGATGCCGTCGCCCACCATGGCGACCTTGCTGCCCGCATCCTGCAGCTCGCGCACGTGGCGTTCCTTGTCGGCGGGGAGGACGTCGGCGATGACCTGCTCGCTGCTCAGTCCCACGCGGCGTGCGATCGCTTCGGCTGTCGCGCGGTTGTCGCCGGTGAGCATGCGCACGTCGACGCCAAGCGAGCGCAGTGCGGCGATGGCCCCGGCGCTCGTCTCCTTGACCTCGTCCGCCACGGCGATGGTGCCGACAAGCTCGCTGTTCTTGGCAAAGAACAGCGGCGTCTTGCCCTCGGCCGCGAACTGTTCGGCAAGGCCGGCGGGAACCTTCACGCCCAGCTCGTCCATCAGACGCACGTTGCCGGCGGCGATGACATTCTGCCCCTCGCGTGCCGTAACGCCTCGCCCGGGCACGGCGGCAAAGTCCTCGACCATGCGTGCGACGATTCCGCGCGCCTCGCACTCGGCCATAATCGCCTCGGCCAGCGGGTGCTCGCTTGAGCGCTCCAGCGCAGCGGCCAGCTTGAGCAGCGCCTTTTCGCTCATGGCGGGCGATCCGTCGGCACGCGTGGCTACCACGATATCGGTCACGGCAGGCTTGCCGCGAGTGACCGTTCCCGTCTTATCGAGCACCACGGTGCCCACGCTGCGCAGATTCTCCAGCGCCTCGGCGCTCTTGAACAGAATGCCCATCTCGGCGCCCTTGCCGGTGCCGACCATAATGGCGACGGGCGTGGCCAGACCCAATGCGCACGGACAGCTGATCACCAGTACGGCCACGGCGGAGGTGAGCGCCTCGTTTATGCTGCCGGTCAGTGCCATCCACGCCGCAAAGGTCACAGCCGAGATCACGAACACCACGGGCACGAACACGCCGGCGACTTTGTCGGCCATGCGGGCGATAGGCGCCTTGGTGGCGTTGGCGTCCTCGACGAGCTGGATAATCTTGGCGAGCGACGTGTCGGCGCCCACGCGTGTGGCACGGAAGGTAAACGAGCCGGTGCGGTTGACAGTGGCGGCGTTGACGGTGTCGCCGGCGGTCTTTTCCACGGGGATGGACTCGCCGGTGAGCGCGCTCTCGTCCACGGCCGAGCTGCCCTCGAGCACCACGCCATCGACAGGGATGGACTCGCCGGGGCGCACACGCAGCACCTGGCCGGGCAGAATGGTATCGACGTCGACGGTGGCCTCGCTGCCGTCCTCTGCCACGACGGTCGCGGTCTTGGGTGCTAAGTCGATGAGCGCCTCGATAGCGCCGCCGGTCTTGGACTTGCTGCGCGTCTCGAGGTATTTGCCCACGGTGACGAGCGACAGGATGGTGCCGGCGCTCTCAAAATACAGGTTGTCCATGCTCGTCATCATGGCCTCGTGCACCTGACCTGCGGCCAGCTGGTCGGCCATGATGAACATAGCGTAGAGCGACCAGGCGATCGACGCGGTGGCACCGACGGCGATGAGAGCGTCCATGGTGGGTGCGCCGTGCACGAGCGACTTGAAGCCGTTGATAAAGTACGCGTCGTTGACGTAGACGATGGGGATGAGCAAGACGAGCTCGGTGAGCGCCAACGTCATGCTGTGGGTGTGGTCGGTGAAGACGCTGGGCAGCGGCCAGCCGAGCATGTGCCCCATGCCTATGTAGAACAGCGGAATGAGAAAGATGATTGAGATGATGAGACGGGTGCGCATGGCGGAGGCGGTGGCCTCCAACTTTTTGGTAGGCGACTCCATATGAGCGGCGCCTGACCTGGCTTGCGCGCTGCCGTTTGGGGCGGCTTCGGTGCCCGTACTGACGGGCGAGGCCGAGTAGCCCGCGCGGTCAACGGCGGTGCAGATATCGTCGGGGGAGACCTGCGCGGGGTCATAGTCGACCATCATGGAACCGGCGAGCAGGTTGACCGCGACGCTTTGGACGCCGTCAAGCTTGCTGACGGCGCGGTCCACGTGCGCCTGGCAAGCGGCGCACGTCATGCCGCCCACGTCAAACTTATCTTGAGCCATGGCTTCTCCTTTCTATGGTGTAGTGTTGGAAATGTTAACCTACCGATACTATACACCCATACCCCCTGGGGGTGTCCAGTACAGAAATAATATATGAGATTTCGTTACAGATGAGGATGGATGGTTGGCCGATGGACCGTCCCAACCAATCATCTCAATCTGTAATATCTAGCAGGGAAAATGACCTCTAACTGTTACAGATCAAGACAATTGCCGGGGTGGGGTCTCGTCACGGCAAGACGCCCGCTCTCTAGATACAGAATCCGGGGATCACACAGGTTCGTTTGTTTGGCTTGTCCGCAGGCGTTGCGTACGTAAAGGCGTCGCCGTCGTGGCCCACACGGTTTATGTAGAGCGTGCCTTCGGTCTCCGATGAGTCGGGGCTCACCGTGCGCTCCCACCAGCAGGTGTCCTTGCCCTTCCACTGGCGGACCATCGTCTCGTTCGTGGAATACGGGC
>CAVEET010000034.1:0-6087 GCA_963614835.1 Bulleidia sp.
GGCATCCGGGCCTTTGCTAGCAACTTGATGTTGCGGGCAGCTTAGAACTTGTGGCCGCACTTCTTGCAGACGCGCAGCTTGTTCTTGCCGTCCTTCTCGTGACCGACGCGGGTAACCTTACCGCACTCGGGGCAAACGAGATTGACGTTGGAGGCGTCGATGGGAGCCTCCTGCGAAACGATGCCGCCCTGCTGGTTGGCAGCGTTGGGCTTGACGGCCTTCTTGACGACCGAAACGCCCTCGACAACGACCTTGTTCTCGGCGGGGAGAGCACGCAGGACAACGCCCTGCTTGCCGCGATCCTTACCAGAGAGAACCTGGACCTTATCGCCCTTCTTGATATACATATATCTCCCCTAACTACAGGGTCTCGGGAGCGAGCGAGACGATCTTCATGTACTTCTTGTCACGAAGCTCGCGAGCGACAGGCCCGAAGATACGGGTGCCGACGGGCGAACCATCGTTGTTGATGACAACGCAGGCGTTCTCATCAAAGCGAATGTAGGAGCCATCCTTGCGGCGGATCTCCTTAACGGTGCGAACGACGACGCAACGGACAACGTCCTTCTTCTTGACGTTGGCGCCAGGGGTAGCCTCCTGGACAGCACCGATGAACACATCGCCGATGCCTGCATAACGACGCTTGGAACCGCCAAGCACCTTGATGCAGCGAATCTTGCGAGCGCCGGAGTTGTCGGCGACGTTCAGCATGGTTTGCATCTGAATCATGGTAGATGTTCCTCCGAACTAAGAACCGAAGAGAGGTGCGCTGCCTTTATACGGCCTGTGGTATGCAAGCCAGGCATACGCACATCTTCGGAAACGTACAAGTCGTAAGAGCGACTGCTTATTTAGCGCGCTCGACGACCTCGATGAGGCGCCAACGCTTCATCTTGGACATAGGACGGGTCTCCATAACGCGGACGGTGTCGCCCACGCCAGCCGTGCACTCCTCGTCGTGAGCGTGCAGCTTCTTGGAGCTGGTCATCATCTTGCCGTACTTGGGGTGACGCTTGCGCTCGGTGATGGTGACAACAATGGTCTTGGCACCGGAGACGGAGGTAACGACACCCGTACGGACCTTACGCGAGTTACGCGAATCAGTCATGTTCTCTCCTTAGGTCCTACTCGGCGACAGCGGACTTCTCCGCTGCGATCTCGCGGGCGCGCTGCTCCGTGAGGACGCGAGCGATGTCCTTCTTCACGGTGTTGACGCGAGCGGTGTTGTCCAGCTGGCTGGTGGCCATCTGGAAACGAAGGTTAAAGAGCTCGGCGCGCATTTCCTTCAGCTTCTCAACGAGCTGAGCGTCCGAGAGCTCACGAATCTCTGCGGGCTTCATTAGTTCTCCTCCTTGGCGGCGGCGGCGTCCTCAGCAGCCCACTTGGCCTCGAGAGCGGCCTCCTCAGCCATCTCCTTCTCGATGCGCTGCTCAGCGTTCTTAGCAGCAACAATCTTGGTCTTGATGGGAAGCTTGTGCTGTGCAAGACGCAGAGCCTCGCGAGCGACCTCCTCGGGCACGCCCTTGACCTCGAACATGATGCGGCCGGGCTTGACGACGGCCACCCACTCCTCGGGGTTACCCTTACCAGAACCCATGCGAGTCTCAGCAGGCTTCTTGGTGATGGGCTTATCGGGGAAGATCGTGATGTAGACACGACCGCCACGCTTCATGTAGCGGGTCATGGCAATACGAGCGGCCTCGATCTGACGGTTGGTGATCCAATGGGCCTCGAGAGCCTGGATACCAAACTCACCGAAATGCAGCTCGGTATTACCCTTGGCCTGGCCCTTCATGGAGCCACGCTGCACCTTGCGGTGAAGAATACGCTTAGGGGCAAGCACTACTGACCCCTCCTCTCGGAGTTACGACGACGAGGACGGGAAGAGCCCTCGAGTGCAGGGTTGGGAACAGGCTGGCCCGGGAGCTTCTCGCCCAGGTAGATCCAGACCTTCACGCCGCAAGCGCCCATGGTGGTGCTGGCGACAGCCGTGCCGTAGTCGATCTTGGCACGGAGGGTGTGCAGAGGCACGCGACCCTCGCGGTACCACTCACGACGGCCCATCTCGGCACCGCCGAGACGACCGGAGCACTGGATACGGATGCCCTTAGCGCCGGCCTTGCGGGCGGACTGGACAGCCTTGCGCATAGCGCGACGGAAGGCAACGCGGCCCTCGAGCTGCTCAGCAATGGACTGAGCAACGAGGTTGGCGTCGAGCTCAGGGCGCTTGATCTCGACAACGTCGACGGAGAGCTGGCCCTTGGAGACGCCAGCGACCTTCTCGAGCTCGGTGCGGAGGGTATCGATCTCGGCACCCTTCTTACCGATGACAACGCCGGGGCGAGCGGTGAGGATGATGACCTTCACCTTGTCGCCAGCGCGCTCGATCTCGACGCGGGAGACAGCTGCGCGGGAAAGACGCTTCTCGAGGTACTTGCGGATCTCGAGATCGTTACCGAGGGTCTTAGCGTAATCCTTCTCTGCGAACCAGCGGGAGCGCCAGTTCTCGGTGATGCCAAGACGGAAGCCGGTGGGGTAGACTTTCTGACCCATACAGCTTTACGCCTCCTTTCGAGGAGCAACGACGACGGTGATGTGGGAAGTACGCTTCAGAATACGAGAAGCGGAACCCTTGGCGCGGGGACGGATGCGCTTAAGCGTCGGACCCTCGTCAACATAGGCAGCGGCGACAACCAGGTTGTCGGCACGCAGACCGTTGTTGTTCTCGGCGTTCGCAACGGCGGAACGGAGAACCTTCTCGACATCCACGGCGACGGCGCGGTCGCAGAAGTGGAGGATGTCGAAGGCCTGAGCGACAGGCTTGCGGCGGATCAGATCGACCACCAGGCGGGCCTTGCTGGGGGAAACACGCACGTACTTAGCGACGGCGCGAACCTCGGTGGCCTCAGTTTCAATAGACTTAGTTGCCATTTACGGTTAACCCCCTATTTGGCCTTGTGGCCACGGAACGTACGAGTCGGCGCGAACTCGCCGAGCTTGTGACCAACCATGGACTCGGTAACATACACGGGCACATGCTTGCGGCCGTCGTGGACGGCGATGGTGTGACCAACCATCTCGGGGAAGATGGTGGACGCGCGGGACCAGGTCTTCACGACGTCCTTCTTGCCAGCCTCGTTCATCGCGGTGATACGCGAGAGAAGGCGAGTCTCCACGAACGGGCCCTTTTTGAGACTTCTGCTCATAAGTGCTTTCTCCTAAAACTCGGTATCCGAAATTACTTCTTACGGCGACGAATGATGTGCTGGTTCGAGACCTTCTTCTTCTTGCGCGTACGAAGGCCCTTCGTCGGCTTACCCCAGGGGGTAACAGAGGGACGACCAGAGGTGTGGTTCTTGCCCTCGCCACCGCCGTGCGGGTGGTCGACAGGGTTCATGACGGTACCGCGGACGGTCGGGCGCACGTTCATGTGACGCTTACGGCCGGCCTTGCCGATGACGATGTTGGAGTGATCGGCGTTGCCGACCTCACCGACGGTAGCGCGGCAGGTAACGAGGATGCGGCGCATCTCGGAGGAAGGCATACGGACGATAGCGTACTTGCCCTCCTTACCCATCAGCTGGCAGGAGTTACCGGCGGAACGGGCGATAGCAGCGCCCTTGCCCGGCTGGAACTCGACGGCGTGGATGAGCGTACCGACGGGAATGTCGGCGAGGGGCAGAGCGTTGCCCGGCTTGATGTCGGCGTCAGAACCGGACATGATGGTCTGACCGACCTCGAGGCCCTTGGGGGCCAGGATGTAGCGCTTCTCACCGTCAGCGTAGTGCAGCAGAGCGATGCGAGCGGAACGGTTCGGATCGTACTCGATCGTGGCAACCTTGGCGGGCACGCCGTCCTTGTTGCGCTTGAAGTCGATCACGCGGTAACGACGCTTCACGCCGCCGCCCTGGTGGCGGGTGGTGATGCGGCCGTTGTTGTTACGACCGGCCTTCTTGGGCAGGGGCTCGAGAAGAGACTTCTCGGGCTTGGTGCAGGTGATCTCGGAGAAATCGGAGATCGTCTGCCAACGCCTACCAGCGGAGGTCGGCTTAAGGTGCTTTACAGCCATTACAATCCCTTTCAATAGGAATCCGTTAGCCATCGCAGACAGGGATTCGAGGTTCTGCCTCGGGTGCGATGACACCGGACGTATACACGGTTCCGGGCGTGTCCATTTTATACGCCCAAAACCTTGAGCTCTCGCCTCCCCTATTTGGGAGGCATGAGCTCACTCAACAGCAGCGAGTCTTAGGCCTGGTTGCCAAAGACCTCGATGGTGTCGCCCTCGGCCAGCGTGACGATGGCCTTCTTCCAAGAACGGGTCTTGCCGGCGACATAGCGCACGCGCTTGGTCTTGGGCTTGACCGTCAGGGTGTTCACGCGAACGACCTTGACGCCGAAGATCTCCTCGACAGCGTCCTTGATCTGATACTTGTTAGCATCCTTGGCGACCTCGAACGTGTACTTGTTCAGCTCCATGCCGGAGAAGGAACGCTCGGACACGATCGGACGGATGATGATCTCGTGGGCGGTCATTTATGCAAGCACCTCCCCGAAGTGAGCGGCGATGTCGGCGGGCATCAGCACAGCGTTGTTGTTGACGAGATCGTAGGTGTTGGCCTCGTCAGCGGTGATGATGAACGTCTTGGGAATGTTGCGGAACGACAGGTAGGCGTTGACGTCCTCATCGCGAACGATGATGGTCAGACGCTTGCCCTCAAGACCGAGAGCCTTGAGCATGGCGACGGCAGCCTTGGTGGAAGGCTTCTCGAAGCCGTAGTCGTCGACGAGCACGAGCTCGCCATCGGCCAGCTTGGCGGACAGCGCGGAGCGCATAGCCAGCTTGACCTCCTTGTTGTTCATACGCTTAGCGTAGGAACGGGGCTTGGGGGCGAAGACAACGCCACCGTGACGCCACTGGGCAGCACGGATGGAACCCTGGCGGGCACGGCCGGTGCCCTTCTGACGCCAAGGCTTCTTGCCGCCACCGGAAACCTCAGAGCGGCCCTTAGCGGACTGGGTGCCCTGACGCCAAGAGGCCATCTGGCACTTGACGATGTGGTGCATAACGTGGATGTTCGGCTCGATGCCGTACACCTCAGCGGCGAGCTCGGCCTCGGCGACCTTCTTGCCCTCGCTGTTCTTTACTTCAAACTTTGCCATTTAAGTGTTCTCCTTGGTATGACGCTGGGCTAAATGGGCTGGGCCCTTAGGCCATACGGATGGCGACGAGACCATTCTTGGCACCCGGGACAGCGCCCTTGACCAAGATGAGGTTCTGCTCGGCATCGATGCGGACAACGGAAAGGTTCTTGACGGTAACGCGCTCGTTACCCATGTGACCGGCCATCTTGACGCCCTTGAGGACGCGCGCAGGATAGGCGCACTGACCGATAGAACCGGGGTGACGCTGGAAGTGAGAACCATGCGTCATAGGACCGCGGCGCTGACCCCAGCGCTTGATGCGACCCTGGAAGCCCTTACCCTTGGAGGTACCGATGACGTCGACCTTCTCGACATCAGCGAAATCAGCGACGGTGACGACCTCGCCGACCTTGTGCTCCTCGCCGTTCTCGACGCGGACCTCACGAAGGAAACGGACAGGCTCGACGCCAGCCTTAGCGAAGTGACCAGCCATGGGCTTGTTCACGTTCTTGGCCTTGATGTCGCCGAAACCGATCTGGACGGCGTCATAGCCGTCGGTTGCCTGAGTTTTAACCTGCGAGACAGCGCAGGGGCCAGCCTGGATGACCGTGACGGGAACGACGTTGTCGTCCTCGTCCCAAACCTGGGTCATGCCAATCTTGCGGCCGAGAATCATGCTGATCAAGATATGATCCCAACTCTCGCGTGGTCTTGGGACAATGCGTACACCACCGAGCGTACGCCCCTAGAGGACCACTACTTACACGACGTGCTCCCCAGTCTTGTATTGCGTCCGGACTACCTGACAACCCTATTAAGCAGGCATTTTGTCCAGCCAGAATACTCCCCTGGTTTCACACAGCTGTTTAGTATACACGGCTGCGGGCGTATCCATCGAGATTCATATTTCACTCACATTGTTTACGCAGGTAAAGTGCGTGG
>CAVEET010000035.1:0-14666 GCA_963614835.1 Bulleidia sp.
GTGACCATCAAGCCCGGACAGGGTGGTCTGGAGGCGCAGGACTGGACCTTCATGCTCTTTAAGATGTACATGAAGTACTGCCAGCGTCGCGGCTGGAAGGTCACCATCAACGACTGTCCCGCGGCCGAGGTCATCGGCATCGACCGCGCGACCTTTACCGTCGAGGGCAAGGACGCATTTGGCATGCTGCGCGCCGAGGCCGGCGTCCACCGCTTGGTTCGCATTAGCCCCACCGACGACAAGAAGCGCCGCCAGACCACGTTTGCCGGCGTCGAGGTCATCCCCGTGCTGCCCGATGATATCGACATCGAGATCAGTCCCGACGACATCCGCGTGGACGTGTACCACGCGAGCGGCCCGGGCGGTCAGGGCGTTAACACTACCGACTCCGCCGTGCGCGTGACGCATTTCCCCAGCGGCATTGTGGTCACCTGCCAAAACGAGCGCAGCCAGATCCAGAACAAGGCCGCGTGCATGCAGATCCTCAAGGCTCGCCTGTACGAGATTGAGCTCGAGAAGCGTGCCGAGGCGCTCGATGAGATTCGTGGACCCAAGACCACGATCGGTTTTGGCAACCAGATTCGCAGCTACGTGCTCTACCCGTATCAGATGGTTAAGGACCTACGCACGGGCGTGGAGACCAGCAATGTCGAGGCAGTTCTTGACGATGGCGACCTGGACCCGTTTGTTATTGGCTATCATCGCTGGGCGACCGGCAACGCCGATGCAGAAGGCTCGGAGGTCTAAAACATCGTGGCTTCAAGCCGATGCCAAGTCCAACGGTTGGACGGGTTTGTATCCAGAACAAACCCTGCGCAGGGGTGGTTTTTGTCCGGCGAATCGGTAGAATCGAATACAAGAAGAAGTTCAAAGCGCATCCGTTTGGGTGCGCTTTTTTGAGGGAGGCAGCATGGCATATCGTCTGGACATCAAGCGCATTCTTTCGATGAACTTCTTTCACGACCTGCCCCAGATCATGTTGGGGTGTGCCTTGGCCGCCATCGCGACCGACCTGTTTTTGATTCCCAACGGCCTTGCTGCCGGTGGCGTTACGGGCCTTGCCACCATTATCCAGGCGGTCGGCGCGACGCGAGGCGTGTCGCTTCCCGTCGGTATCCAGACCATCGTGATGAATGCCTTGCTGCTACTGGTCGTTATGCGCGAGGGCGGCATGTTCTACGTGGTGCAGACCGCGACGGGCTTTGTGCTGCTGGGCTTCTTTACCGATCTGTTCGCCCCGTTTGTAGCACCTCTGGCGGATGCGGACCTGATGCTTCCCGCTATGTGGGGCGGCATTATTACGGGCATCGGTTACGGCATGGTGTTGCGCGCCGGCGCCAACACCGGCGGCTCGGACACGATTGGCCAAATCATCTCGCGTAACACCTCGCTGCCGGTGGGCTCGACCGTCATGGCGATCGATGTTGCCGTATGCGCGCTGTCGGCTCCGGTCTTTTCAATCGAAAACGCACTATATGCAGGCCTTTCGATGGTCATTAGCGGCTACGTGATCGATGCCGTGGTCGATGGTGGCAACAAGCGCCGTATGGTACTCATCATCTCGGACAAGTTCCCTGATATCGCTGCCGATATCATGTATGGCCTGGGTCGTGGTTGTACCAAGTTTAAGGCGACTGGCATGTATTCGGGTGCCGAGAAGCCGGTGATTATGGTCATCGTGAGCCGTCGAGAGCTCAATACCCTCAAGACGATCGTGCGCGAGCGCGATCCTCACGCCATTGTGACGGTCGCTGACGTTACGGAAGCCTTCGGCGAGGGATTCAAGGACATTAGCGCGTAGGGTCGACTGCGTTCCATCCAAAAGACGTTCACATTGATAAACCGTTTCATCAGCGGTTCTGCCTGCTAAATTGTTCAAATAATGATAAAAACTCTGGTAAAGCCATCAGTTTCCAGCATAATGAATGACGTACGTGCATTGCGGCTGTGTTGGGATTACCTTCGGTGCCGTGCGCATTTTGTCTAATGAGGATGAAAGGAAGGCACAATGAGCGACGAAGAGCTCAAAAAGGTTGCCAACGAGGTAAGGAAGGGCATCGTCACCGGCGTGCACGCTGCCAAGTCCGGCCATCCGGGCGGTTCGCTCGGCGCTGCCGACATCATGACCTATCTGTACTTTGAGGAAATGAACGTCGACCCGGCCGATCCCCGCAAGGCCGATCGCGACCGTTTTGTGCTCTCCAAGGGCCATTGCGCTCCGGGCCTGTACGCCGTGCTCGCCGAGCGTGGGTTCTTCCCCAAGGAGGATCTCGAGACGCTGCGCCATATCGGCAGCCACCTGCAGGGTCATCCCAACATGAACGACACCCCGGGCGTCGACATGTCCACCGGCTCGCTCGGCCAGGGTATCTCCGCCGCCGTGGGTATGGCCGTTGCCGCCAAGCACTGGGGCGATACTTACCGCACGTACGCCCTGCTGGGCGATGGCGAGAGCGAGGAGGGCCAGGTCTGGGAGGCAGCCATGTTTGCCGGCAACCAGCAGCTCGATAACCTCTGCGTGATCGTCGACCACAACGGCCTGCAGATCGACGGCCCCGTCGAGGAGGTCAACGACCCCATGCCGCTCGCCGACAAGTTCCGCGCGTTCAAGTTCCACGTGGTGGAGCTCGCCGACGGCAACGACTTCGACCAGATCCGCGCCGCCTTTGCCGAGGCTCGCGCCACCAAGGGGCAGCCGACCGCCATTATCGCCGAGACCCTGAAGGGCAAGGGCGTGTCCTTTATGGAGAACCAGGTTGGTTGGCACGGCAAGGCCCCCAACGATGAACAGTTTGAGCAGGCCATGGCAGAGCTCACGGCCGCCGGAGAGGAGCTCTAGGATGGCAGACGTCAAAAAAATCGCCACGCGCGTAAGCTACGGCGAGGCCCTCGTCGAGCTCGCCAACGAGCACGATGACTTTGTGGTCCTCGACGCCGACCTGGCCGCCGCCACGCAGACTGGCAAGTTCAAGGCCGCCTGCCCCGACCGCTTCTTCGACGTGGGTATCGCCGAGAGCAACCTGATGGGCGTCGCCGCCGGTATCGCGACCACCGGCCGCGTTGCCTTCGCGAGCACCTTTGCCATGTTCGCAGCCGGCCGCGCTTTTGAGCAGGTCCGTAACTCCATCGGCTACCCGCACCTCAACGTTAAGATTGGTGCCACGCACGCCGGTATCTCGGTGGGCGAGGATGGTGCCACGCACCAGTGCTGTGAGGATATCGCCCTCATGCGCGTCATCCCCGGCATGACTGTGATCGTTCCTGCCGACGACGTCGAGGCCCGCGCCGTGACGCGCGCCGCCTACGAGTGCGACGGTCCGGTGTACATGCGCTTCGCTCGTTTGGCCTCGCCGGTTATCAACGACCCCGAGACCTACAACTTCGAGTTGGGTAAGGGCATTGTCATGCGCGAGGGCGCCGACGTCACCATCATCGCCTGCGGCCTGATGGTCGGCGAGGCTCTCGAGGCCGCCGAGCAGCTCGCTGCCGAGGGCATCGACGCCGAGGTCATCAACATGCACACCATCAAGCCCATCGATGCCGACCTGATCGTCAAGAGCGCCACCAAGACCGGCCACGTCGTGACCGTCGAGGAGCATTCTGTAATCGGTGGCCTGGGCAGCGCCGTTGCCGACGTCCTGTGCGAGCAGTGCCCGACGCCCCTCAAGAAGATCGGCGTCAACGACACCTTTGGCGAGTCCGGCCCGGGTGCCGAGCTCTTGCACAAGTATGGCCTGGACGCCGCCAACATCGTGGCGACCACCAAGGAGTTCTTGGCATAAGGCAAGGCGGATCTCAAGGACTGCTTCGCCAGAACTATAAAACTGTTTCGCCAGTACTATGGAAACCCGGCAGGGGCGCTCTCTTGGAGAGCGCCCCTGTTTCAGTTGCGGTGAAATAAGGACTGTTTTGCCAGCTTAAAGGCTCAATTAATCCGTATTTCACCGCAACTTTCGAAGGCGTTCTCGCTTTTGCTGGCGGCGGCACGACGATTGATTGCTGCCTGGCACAGTGCGGCAACATCGGAGGCGTCGTCGCCTTTATATGCCATGGCGAGTAGGGCGGCGTCATAGATTTCGTCGTTGGTCATATCGCCGGCATCGATGGGGCAGAAGGTGAGTATCGAATCCTGCTCAGCGAGCTCGGCGAGATTGATCGTTTCGCCTGCGGCAAAGACATCGTCGAGGACGAGCGTCGCGCTCGTATAGGGAATTTGATAAATCTTGCCATCAGTGGCGATGGGGGAACCTGCCGCCTCGAGCGAGTACACACCTTGAATGAGGCTGATACCGGAACCGTCGGAGGCGACGAACTCAACCTTGTCGACCGTTATCCCATCGACAGTCTTGCCCGTAATGTGTATCGGGACACGCGAGGCCCCGCTATCGGTATCCCAACCTGCGGCAGAGATGTTGAGCACAATAGCATGCTCCGAATGAGCCGATATAAAGTGGGAAAAAATCTGCCGCAGATAAAGACCCAAACAACTGCCGCCGACTATGGCAATTGCCAACATGCAGGTAAGAACAACTGCAATGTGATTCCGAGGCTTTACCCGAATTGCAGAATGAGTCGACATGCCATGGATGGTAACCCCACATGTTGTGCAATACCTCACGCCATTGCGCAACTCAGTACCACAATAAGGACAATTCATACCAGCCCCCACAACCATAGACGTTCCAATCGAGGCCAATGTAAAGCGATTATTCAAATTCGAGTTGCGCAACAATTAGCCTTAATTTAAGTTGCGGTGAAATAGGGACTGATTAGACCTTTTAACTGGTAAAACAGTCCCTATTTCACCGCAACTCATGAAGACGCCCCTCAAGCACGGTCCCATCAGGGAAAAGGGCATATATCGACAAAGCGCAATTCAGACCCTTCCAGCTTTGTATATGCAGCACCCCAAGATAAACGTGGCGACCCCTTAGTTATCGCAGGCCGGGCACAGGGTTACTCTCCAAATCTTTCCGCAGGACGGAGGAGCCCCCGCCGCGCGAAGCGCGCAGCGGGGGCTCCGACATGTCCGAGGACGATTTGGAGAGTAGCCCTGTGCCCGGCCGACGGGATCCCTAAGCACGCCATGCTTCTTATGTGCAGCAAAGCTAATACTGCTAAAATACTAAGCGCTCATGTAGTTTAAACGCACGACGATAAGGAGCACCAGTGGGTAACCACTTCCGTACCTCCGGTGCGGGCGATGATGCCCCCAAGACGCAGGCAGGCGTCCAGGGCAGTCGTTTCGCCACTCCGGATTCAGAGGGCCAGCCTGTTGCTCAGGCCCCCGCTCAGCCGGCAGATCAGGCACAGCCGGCATCCGATCCCTTTGCCTACAATCCAACCAGCGATGTCGCGCTTTCCGGCGCGGCGGGTTTTGAGCCCGTTCAGGCCGTGACCGCTCGCGTGGAGCAGCCTCAGGCTGGCGCCGCCACGCCGCAGCCTACCATGGCCGGCATTCCCGACCCCATGGCCCCTGCGACGCCGGCTCCTCAGCCTGCGCAGTCCGGTCTCTTTGCCGCTATTCCCGACCCCACGCAGCCTGCTGCCCCGGTGGTCGAGAGCGATCAGGCCGCCGAGGTCGCAAGCCTCGATAACGCGCTCAACAACCCCGATTTTACGTCGGTGTTTGCGCCCATCGATCCGCAGGCCAGCCGCAAGAAGATGGCCAAGCAGGCCGGTGTCGAGCCCGTCATCCTTATGGAGCATGTCACCAAGATCTATCCGGCACAGCCCAACAAGCCTGCACTCGACGACATCAACATCGAGATCTATCCGGGCGAGTTCGTCTTCCTGGTCGGTCACTCCGGCTCGGGTAAGACCACGCTGCTGTCGACGCTCAACCGCGACGTCAAGCCGACGAGCGGCCGCATCCTGGTTGCCGGTCAGGACCTCATGAAGATCAAGAACCGCAAGGTTCCGTTCCTGCGCCGCCAGATTGGCGCCGTGTTCCAGGACTTTAAGCTTCTGCCGCAAAAGACCGCCTACGAAAACGTGGCGTTTGCCCTGCAGTGCATCGGCAAGCCCAAGGGCGTCATTCGCAGCCAGGTGCCCGAGGTGCTGCGTCTGGTCGGTCTGGCCGATCAGATGGACTCGCTGCCCGACCAGCTTTCCGGTGGCGAGCAGCAGCGCGTTGCCGTCGCCCGTGCTATGGTCAACCGTCCGCCGCTGCTGATCTGCGACGAGCCCACGGGCAACCTCGACCCGGCGATCTCGCTGGGCATCATGAAGCTGCTTGAGCGTATTAACCGCACCGGCACCACCGTGATCGTCGCCACGCACGACCGCGAGATGGTCGATAGCATGCACCGTCGCGTGATCGCCCTCGAGGGCGGCCACGTCATCCGCGACCAGGAGAGGGGAGGTTACGGCAACTATGGCACCAACTAACGTGGGCTACTCCTTCAAAGAGGCAATCAGCCACTTCTTCCGTAACTGGACTACCTCGCTCGGCGCCGTCATCACGATCTTCCTTTCGCTGTTTATCATCGGCCTGTTCATCATGGGCTCTGCGATGCTGAACTCCGTGATCGGCACCGTCGAGGATCAGGTTGTCATCAACGCGTTCATTAGTGATGACGCCGATCAGGCCGATGTTCAGGCTTTTGAGGCCGAGCTTAAGACGTGGAATAACGTCAAGTCCGTGACCTATAAGGACAAGGACGACGCGCTGGCCGAGTATACGAGCAAGATGTCGGGCAACGCCGACGCCACCATGAGCGCGCTCGATGGCCAGAACCCGCTGCCGGCTTCCTTCGCTATTGAGATGGACGATCCGTCCAAGGTCGAGAGCACGGCAAAGAAGCTCAAGAAGGATGCCGATTTCCAGAAGATCGCGGATGACGGCGACGTCAACGCGAGCGTGCTGTACGGCCAGGAGGAAGTGAGCCGCCTGTTCCAGGTGACCAACTACATCCGCATCGCCGCCGTGGTGCTCGTTGGTCTTCTGACCTTTATCGCATTCATCTTCATCAACAACACGATTCGCCTGTCCATCACGGCGCGTCGTCGTGAGATTGCGATTATGCGTCTGGTCGGCGCCAGCAACGGCTTCATTCGTGGCCCGTTTATCACCGAGGGCGTGCTGCAGGCCATTTTGGGCTCGCTGCTTTCCATCGGCGTTCTGGAGCTGCTGCGCAATCTGATGATCCCGCGTCTGCAGGAGAGCATCGGCTGGATGTCGTTTGCCCTGCCGATGCAGTACTACTTGGTGACCTATGCTGCGCTGATTTTGGTCGGCGTGATTATCGGTCTCTTTGGTTCTGCCATCGCCATGCGCCGCTACCTGCGCGTGTAGGCATGCTTGGAATTCATCCCTTCCAACGGGTCGTCTCTTATGGGGCGGCCCGTTTTTTGATCCCTAGGGGACGGCAGGAAAGCGAATCATTTGGGTAGACTCTTTGGAGTTCGCAATCGATAGTTAGGAGGCGCCATGGGGCGCAATAACAAGCATAAGCGTGGAGCTCGCAATCAGCGCGGGCCGGTGCGCAGCGAACGCCGTCCGAGCCTGACCGGGCGCGTGCAGCTCCATGAGCATAGCGCCTACGTTGTAACCGAAAACGGCGACTACAAGGTCATGGGCCGCGGTAAGCGCGAGATCATGGATGGCGATACCGTTGCCGTGAGCATTAAGAACAGCCCGCACGGTGAGCGGCGCGCCGTGATCGAAAGCGTGGTTGAGCGTGCAGCCATAAGCGTGGTGGGCACGTACCAGACCGCCGGTCCGCTCGGTGTGATCGAGCCGCTCGATTCGCGTCTGAAGGCCGACTTCTTCATTCTGCCCGAGGATACCTCGGCGGATCGTCTGGGTGTCCACCCGGGTGATGCTGTTGTCGCGCGCATTTTGACCTACCCGACGCGCCTGGAATCGGGTACCGTGACGATCGAACGCCGCATTGGCGGAGATGACGCGCCCGATTTGGGCGTTCAATATGTGATGGCGCGTTACGGCTATACCGATAGCTATCCCGAGGCCGCGCTGGACGAGGCCGAGGGGCTTTCGCTCGATGTGTCCGCGGCGCTTAAGGACCCGCTCCGCCGCGATCTGCGCGACCGCTTTGTCATCACGATCGACCCAGTCGACGCGCGCGACTTTGACGACGCCGTTTCGCTGGAGCGCACGCCCGAGGGTGGCTACAAGCTGGGTGTGCATATCGCCGACGTTTCACACTATGTGGCTTGGGACGGGCATATCGATCTTGAGGCTCGCCATCGTACGACATCGGTGTATCTGGCCGATCGCGTGCTTCCCATGCTGCCCGAACGCCTGTCCTGTGACCTGTGCTCGCTTCGCCCTGACGAGGACCGTCTTGCGTTTACCGTCGATATCGAGCTCGATGCGCAGGGTCGCGTGCGGCATTACGATCCGTATCCCAGCGTGATTCGCTCGCGTGTGCGTATGGACTATGACGGCGCCGAGGCGCTGCTGGTGCGTGCCGGCGCGGTTGAGTATTCGGTGCTGGAGGGTGCAGCCGAGGATGTTGCGGCTGCCGAGACCTCGCGCGAGGAAGCGCTTGAGCGCGGTCTTGCGTGCGAGGAGGCCGCCCGCGGCTACAACATCGACCTCGGCGATTTCCTTGTCGCCGCTAACGAACTCGCCGAACTTCGCCGTCGTATTCGTCGCGCCCGCGGCTCAGTCGATTTTGACACAGCCGAGATTCGCGCTCTATTGGATGAGGACGGAGTGCCCGTGCAGATTGTGGCGCGTGAGCGTTCGTGTGCCACGTCGCTTATCGAGGAAGCCATGCTGCTCGCCAACGAGTGCGTTGCAGAGTGGCTGGCAGACCGTGATATCGAGGCCTGCTATCGTGTGCATGAGGATCCGAGCCCCGATAGCCTGCACGGTGCTGCCGTTGCGCTGGCGCAGCTAGGCATCATCGACGATCGCCGTGCTGCCGGTATTGCCCTGGGGAGCCCCGATGAGCTGCAGGCTGCAGTTGATGCTGCCGCCGGTACGGCCAACGCACCGCTCGTCAACACGCTGCTTCTGCGCAGCATGCAGCGCGCGCTGTACAAGCCGCGCAACGAGGGCCACTTTGCGCTCGCCGCGCCGTGCTACTGTCACTTTACGAGTCCCATCCGTCGCTACCCCGATCTGGTGGTGCACCGCGTGCTCAAACTGCAGTTGGCCTATGAGCAGCTCGGCGGCAAGGACGCCTTGGTCCGTACGCCGCGGCTGATCGGCAAGGGGCGCGAGTCGCTGCCGCGCATTCTGCCGCAGATCTGCCGCGCATGTAGCGATGCCGAGCGCGCGGCAGATGCCGCCAGCCATGCGACGCAAAAGATCAAGATTGCCCAGTACTATGAGGACCGTCTGGGTGAGCGCTATGCCGGAACCGTCTCGTGGGTTAGCAGCATGGGCCTCTTTGTGCGCTTGGACCTAACACAGGTCGAGGGCCTGGTTTCAATTAAGAGCCTGGGCAACGAGTGGTTCGAGTTCGACGAGGACGCGCTAACGCTCACAGGTGCCGACACGGGCACCCGTTACGAGCTGGGGCAGCGCGTGATTATCGAGGTCTCGCGCGTCAATACCACGCGTGGGCACTTGGACTTTAAGCTTATCCATTAGCTAAATCCCGACTCGTGGCGAGAGAGCGGAGGGCGGTCTTTCGGGGCCGCCCTCCGCATTTGAATAGTGGCTACCTTGCCGTCTGCTCGGCCGCCCGCTTACCTGCTATTTGAGAGGTAAAACCTACCAAAATAAACCTGTCCCTTTTGGCAGGTTTACAAGAAAGCGGGGATGAGATGGCGACGGTGTACGGGTATGCGCGGGTGAGTTCGCGCGATCAGAATCTGAATCGGCAGCTGGATGCGCTGGGCGCCTATGGCGTGGGCTCAGCGAATATTTATGCCGACCATGCGAGCGGCAAGGACTTCGATCGACCACATTATCGCGAGCTGTTGCACGTCCTGGGAGACGGGGACGTGCTGGTGGTGCTTTCTATCGACCGACTTGGTCGTAATTACTCCGAGATTCTTGAGGAATGGCGACGCATTACCAAGGAGCTCGGGGTTGCCATTGTGGTGTTGGACATGCCATTGCTTGACACGCGCGCTAGGGCCAGCGGCGCGCCGGATGTGACCAACACCCTGATTGCCGATATTGTGCTGCAACTGCTGAGCTACGTGGCGCAGGTGGAGCGCGAGAATATCCATCGGCGCCAGGCGGAGGGAATTGCAGCGGCGCGGGCGCGAGGGGTTCGTTTCGGTCGACCTCGCAAGCCGTGCCCTCCTCAGTTTGAGCTGGTGCGCGATAGCTATGAGGCAGGCGATATTACCCGCAGCCAGGCAGCAAAGTGCCTGGGCGTGTGCGTGGGGACGTTCGATCGCTGGATGCGCGAGGCGGGGTAGGGGTTTGCGTCGCTTTGTCGCTTCCTGTTGCGATTCAAATTTTGATACGGTGACGATGCCATTTGGGGCTACACTCGCTGATATTCAAAAAAAGGAGGTTGGCCCTTGGCGCGCGTAAAACAAATAATCGGATGGACCGCAATTGTTCTGTTCGTTGCAACGCTGGCGGGCATCTGGGTGCTGACGGAGCAAAATGCGGCGGAGACGTCGTTGCTGAGCGAGTCCACCGCGCGTGTGGTGGAGGGTCAGGCTACGGGCGTTCAGGCTGCTGATGCCACGGGTGAAGCCCAGACAGAGAACGGAATGACCGGGGGCGCCGATTCGGCTGCCTCGAATGTCCGGTCTGGCCGACTTGCTTCCATTCGCATGTGGGTGGGCACAAACGTCCGTCGCGTTGCCCATACCGTAGAGTTTTTCTTCGTCGGATTATTCGCCTCGGTGGTCGTGGTTTGCCTTTCCAGGCGTCCGTGGAGCGTATGCTCCCGTTGCGTGCCCGTATTGCTCTTTTGCGCCGCCTGCTCCGTTGGCGATCAGGTGCATAAGATCTTTGTTCCCGGCAGGCATTTCGACGTTATCGATTTAGGATTCGATGCTGCGGGCTATATCACCGCCATGCTGTTGGTATTGCTGGCAGCGGCGTTGGTGCGCCATGCGACTCGGCCGATCGGCGCCCATGCGAGGCGCTAGCCGGTAACAAACCCGTTTCTGATAATGCGACCTTGTTGAATTATTTTGTGTCGCGCGTATTTCCGAGCGGTCGGATTTGAGGGGCGAGCGGTAGAACGCTCGCCCTTTGTGCGCCACGATGCGGCACAATGTACCGCAAAAGCTGTTTGTATCCGGTACGAATCGTTCGTTGGTCTTTAATTCTTCTCAACGGAGGTGTTTGAGATGGCAAACGGATTGCTTTTGCGGCTTCGCGAGCGTGAGCTCAGCGCGAGCCCGGCGGAACGCAATGTCATCGCATATGTAAGCGCTCATCCGCACGAGGTGGTCGGGCTGTCCGTCCGCGGTCTTGCCGATGTCACGTTCTCCTCGCCCTCGAGCATTTTGCGCTTTTGCAAGCGTTTGGGTTTTGCGGGCTACAAGGAGTTCCAGCGCGAACTGATTGCCGAGCTGGCGCTCTTAGGTGACAAGAAAGACGTAGCCCTCGAGGACATCTCCATGGATGACAGCGTCGAACGTATCGTGGGGAAGGTGATGAAAAGCAACGTGCGCACGATCGAGGCAACGGCGCGAACGCTCGATTACACCGTCTTGGAGCGATGCGCGGCCCGTCTTAAGCGGGCACGCGCGGTCAATCTGTTCGGTATTGGTGCCTCTCGTTTGGTCGCGCACGACCTGGCGCAAAAGCTCATGCGTGTCGACAAAGAGTGCCATCTGTACGACGACTGGCATGATCAGCTCTTATGTGCCAAGAACATGCATGAGGGCGATATGGCAATCGCCTTTAGCTACTCGGGCTTGACGCAAGAGGTGCTGGACTGCACCGACGAGGCTCAACGTCACAACTGTCCCGTTGTGGCCGTTACCAAAGTAGATGGATCATCCAAGCTTGCCACCATGGCCGATGCCGTGCTCGGCGTTGCTGCGAGTGAACCCTTGGTCCGCAGCGGTGCCATGGCTTCGCGTATGGCCCAGCTTATGGTTGTCGATGCCCTGTACGCTGCTTACGTTGCCAGCGACTACGAACGGGCGACGCATGTCATTAAGCAAAACTACATCGAGAAACAGGAAAGATGAGGTGAATGAAATGCTCGATTTAACAAAATTCACGACCGAACAGCGTAATCAAAGGTCAATGGACCTCGATACGATGACATCGCTGCAAATCGTCACGACGATGAACGATGAGGATCTTCGTGCCGTCCAGTCGGTCACGAAAGTGTTGCCCCAGGTTGCCACAGCAATCGACTGGGCTGCTGAGGCACTCGAGCGCGGCGGGCGCGTCTTTTACATGGGCGCAGGCACCAGCGGTCGTCTGGGCGTACTCGACGCTTCGGAGTGTCCGCCCACGTTTGGCGTGTCACCCGATCTGATTGTCGGGCTCATTGCCGGAGGCGAGACGGCGTTTATCAAGGCTGTCGAAGGTGCCGAAGACAGCGATGAGCTTGGCGCGAACGACCTGCGAGAGCGTGGACTCTCGGACAAGGATCTTGTCGTTGGCCTGGCGGCAAGCGGCCGTACTCCTTATGTGGTGGGCGGCCTTGCGTACGCCAAGGCAACTGGGTGCAAGACCATTGCAATTGCCTGCAACCAAGGGTCGAAGATCGGGGAGAGCGCAGATCTTGCCATTGAGCCCGTGCCCGGTCCCGAGGTGCTGACCGGCTCAACGAGGCTCAAGGCGGGAACGGTTCAAAAGCTCATTCTCAACATGATTTCGACCGGTGCCATGGTCAAGATCGGCAAGGTATACCAAAACCTGATGGTCGATGTGCAACAGACGAACGAGAAGTTGGTGGTGCGCGGCCAGAACATCGTGATGGAGGCGACCGGCTGCACGCGCGAGCGCGCTGTTCAGGCGCTTGCAGATGCCGGCGGCCACGTAAAAACCGCTATTGTCTCGGTACTGCTGGACTGCGATGCCGAGCAGGCTGCGGTAGCTCTTGAGCGGGCGCGAGGCCATGTCCGTGCTGCGGTGAGTGGCCATGAGAAGAGCAATGCCGATGCCCAATAGGTGCGCGGCGTGAGCTGATATGACATCCAGACGAGATACCCAATACAAGGAGGAGTTATGACGAACAAAGAGCTGGCTCAAAAGCTGCTGGACCTTTTGGGCGGTAAAGACAACGTGCTGGCAAACGCGGCGTGCATGACGCGCCTGCGCGTGACCGTCAAAGACGCGGGCAACGTCGACACGGAGGGCATTAAGGCACTCGACGGCGTGATGGGCCTGGTCGAGGACGACACGATGCAGATCGTGCTGGGTCCGGGCAAGGTGAATAAGGTGCTCGAGGAGTTCTCCAAGCTCACTGGCCTTGCGAAAGGCGTTGCCGACGAGAGCGTGGTTGACGCTGCGGCCACAAACAAGGCCGCGCAGAAGGCCAAGTACGAGTCTAAGCCGGTTCAGGCCTTCCTCAAGAAGATTTCCAATGTCTTCGTCGCCCTGCTTCCCGGCATCATTGCGGCTGGCCTCATCAACGGTATCTGCAACGTCATTAACGTCTCGACGGCAGGCGCGCTTGCAGGCGAGTGGTGGTACCAGGGCATTCGTTCCATGGGCTGGGCCCTGTTTGCCTATCTGCCCATCTTGGTGGGCTATAACGCGGCACGTGAGTTTGGTGGCTCCGCTGCGCTGGGCGGCATCGCCGGCATGATGTGTATCGCCAACAGTGCCATGCCCCTGCTTGCGCCTGGCGCGGCTGATCCTGCCACTGCCATTCTGCTGCCGCTCACCAGTGCGCAGTACAACCCCGCAGCGGGCGGCATGATCGCGGCTCTCATCGCTGGCGCATTTTTTGCCTGGATGGAGCGTCAGATTCGCAAGGTTATGCCCAACGCACTCGACACGTTCTTGTCTCCGCTGCTGGTGCTCATCATCGGCGCCTTTGCTCTGATGCTCGTCATCCAGCCGGTTGGCGCATGGCTGACGACTGCCATCTTTAGCGTTTTGACCTTTATCTTCGAGAAGCTGGGCGTCCTGGGCGGCTATATCCTGTCGGCAGGCTTCTTGCCGCTGGTTTCCGTCGGCCTGCATCAGGCGCTCACGCCGATCCACGCTATGCTCAACGATCCCGACGGCGCTACCAAGGGTATCAATTACCTGCTTCCCATCCTTATGATGGCTGGCGGCGGCCAGGTCGGTGCCGGTTTGGCGCTGTACTTTAAGACCAAGAACGCCAAGCTCAAGAAGTACGTCGCAGAGTCCATTCCCGTTGGAATCCTGGGTGTGGGCGAGCCTCTGATGTATGCTGTTACGCTGCCGCTCGTTCGTCCGTTTGTGACGGCCTGCCTGGGTGCCGGATTTGGCGGCGCGCTCGCGGCGCTGCTTCACATCGGCACGGTTTCTCAGGGCGTTTCCGGTCTGTTTGGCCTGCTGATCGTCGTTCCTGGCCAGCAGCTCGGCTACGTTGCCGCTATGCTGCTTGCCTATGCCGCCGGCTTTGTCCTGACGTGGTTCTTTGGCGTCGACGAGCAGAAGATCAACGAGTTCTTTGGCGAGTAGTTTGATATCGCGAGCCGTGTTGCTCGGGGTTCGCGGCGCGCGGCAGATTTCTTGATGTTATGGTTGTGCCGGCGGGGCTAGCTGCTCCGCCGGCCTTTTTTCAAGACTTTAGTCCGCTGGCCGCGCAGCGGCCAGCTTTAAACCACCCGCT